>JAGBLN010000033.1 GCA_017635395.1 Lachnospiraceae bacterium | reverse complement strand
ATTCCTACGTAAACTGTGGTATTATTCATTTGTGACCTCCTTTTGTATGCGGTAATCCCTGTTACCATTTGTTTTGACAACTATAGTATACAGGTAAATCCACGTTGCTACAAAATGGAGGTCATTACATATTGTCTAATACAGATTCTATTTTTCCACTCACACCGATAGTTCTCTCTGCGGTGGTGCCGGTAAAATCTATACGGTGTAAGAAACTATCATCATGCTGTTTGCAAAATCATCTCACAACAGAAATGAAATTCTCCATCAATGCCTCATCCTTTACTCCGTCCCGCTCTATGCCTGAGCTGACGTCCAGTCCATAGGGGTTAAGGCGTTTCAGTGCTTCCGTCACGTTGTCAGTGTCCAGACCACCGGCCAAAAAATAATCTCTTTTGAACCCTTTCAGCAGGTTCCACTCGAAAGTCTTTCCTTCGCCTTTGCCAGCATCCAGCAGTATCATGTCTGCTGTGCTTTTCTCTGCAGCCTGCAGGTCAGCCTCACTCTTGATCTGGAAGGCTTTTATTATGTAGCAGTTTATTGGCTCCAATAAAGTTGCGATTTCTGCTTCCTCATCAAACCCACAAAACTTTGCAGCATAATTTATTCTCGTTAGCTTTCTCAGCTGCCCTATATACTCCTCATCCTCATTCCCATGAAGCTGGGCCACATCGATGATCCCTTCATTCAGAAACTCTGCAACCGCATTTACATCTTCATCAACGAAGACTCCCACAGCCTTTATTGCCGGATTAAGCTTTTCCTTTAGAACTTCCGCCTTTTCTTTATCAATAAACCTTTTACTCTTCTTAGCAAAGACAAAACCAATATAGTCCGGTTTCAGATGGTTGATCACTTCAATATCCTGTTCCCTTGTTATGCCGCAGAATTTTACCTTTGTCATTGTTGTAATTCCTTTTATCAGCCTGGTATGAACAACTGCTCCAAAAACCAGCGTACTTATTTTCCGCGCAGGTATTCAAGCTTCTCTTTTTTATCCTCAGCCCGCATCAGTGTCTCGCCCACAAGCACGGCATCCGCACCGATCTCGCGAAGCAGGTCTATGTCAGCCTTTTCCTTCACTCCGCTTTCAGAGACATAGGCCACACCTTCCGGCACGCATTTCCTGAGCTTCTTCCCAAGGCTTATGTCCACAGAGAAATCCTTAAGGTTACGGTTGTTCACACCGATGATGCCTGCGCCTGCATTAAGAGCCTTTTCAATCTCACTCTCGTCATGGCATTCAACCAATGCAGAGAGTCCCAGCTCGTCACAGATTGCCGAATATCTTTTCAGCTCTTCATCAGAAAGAATTGCAACAATCAGGAGAACCGCCGACGCCCCCAGCAGCTTTGCTTCATATATCATGTACTCATCAACAGTGAAATCCTTGCGAAGCACCGGGATATTTACTGTCGATGTTATCTCTTTCAGATAATCATCCTTTCCCAGAAACCACTTAGGCTCAGTAAGAACGGATATTGCATCAGCTCCGGCCTTCTCATAATCGCAGGCAATCTGCAGATAGGGAAACTCCTCCGCAATTACGCCCTTTGACGGCGACGCTTTCTTGCACTCACAGATAAACGATATGTCATCCTTAAGCAGAGCCTGCTTAAAAACCAGCTCACCCTTGGGCATTTTATACGCCTCTTCCATTATATCTGAAAGCGGTCTTGCCTCTTTTGCAGCCTTTACCCTTTCCCTCGCATATGCAGCTATTTCATCAAGTATGGTCATACCCTACTCCACTTCTTATTGATTGTACGACAGAAGAACTGTCCCACTTATATTATTTTATCCTACATATCTGGTTTATTTCCTGCCGTATGGTCTCACCCGGCGGTGTTTAAGTGAGCTTAGCGGGTCTCGGAAATGATCAAGCATCGCAGGGACGGACCGTCAAGGATGACGGGCCGAGTGAACAACGCTACACGGATGTAGCGTGTGAACGGTCCCGGACGACATGAACTCACTTTACCATTTCCGATAGAACCGCTTAGCGAACGGCACCACCGCCGGGGGAGCCATCGGCAGAATTAATCAGCTATTACTTACCGCAATGATCTTCTCCAGTGTCTCCGTTGCCTTGCCGGAATCGATTATTTCCGCAGCCTTTGCCACACCATCCTTCATGCTGTCAGCCTTGCCGCCGATGTAAAGCGCCGCACCGGCATTCATAAGCACTGCATTCCTCTTGTGCCCCTTTGCACCGCTTAAGATATCTCTGGTGATCTGTGCATTCTCTGCAGGTGCTCCGCCTTTAAGGTCGCTCTTCTCGCATCTCTCGAAGCCGAAATCTTCAGGCTTGATAATGCTTGTCTTAAACCATCCGTCCTTGATCTCGCAGATCTTCGTAGGAGCTGAAAGTGAGATCTCATCCAGCTTGTCCATTCCGTATACCACCATGCCGCGCTTGATGCCCAGGCTTACGAGAACCTGTGCAAGGGGCTCCACAAGATACTCATCATATACACCCAGGAGCTGCATTGAAGGAGATGCGGGATTTGTAAGGGGGCCAAGGATATTAAACACGGTCCTGAAGCCCAGCTCCTTTCTGATAGCACCTACATACTTCATGGATGTGTGATACTTCTGTGCAAAGAAGAAGCACATCCCTGCTTCCTGTAAAAGCTTTACGCAAAGCTCAGGGCTCTGGTCGATATTTACACCAAGGGCTTCTAAGCAGTCAGCTGTTCCGCAGAGCGATGATGCCGCACGATTGCCGTGCTTTGCCACCTTGATGCCTGCTGCCGCCGCAATGATAGCCGTTGTGGTAGAAATATTAAAGCTCCCTGCATTGTCTCCGCCGGTGCCCACGATCTCAAGTACATCCATTCCCGTATCCACCTTTGTAGCATGGTCGCGCATCGCTGCAGCACAGCCTGCTATCTCATCAGTGGTCTCCGCCCTTGCACTCTTCGTGGAAAGTGCGGACAGGAATGCCGCATTCTGTGTGGGTGAAGTCTCACCGCTCATGATCTCATTCATCACGGCATAAGCCTCATCATAGCTTAAATCCTCTTTGTTTACGATTTTTACGATTGCTTCCTTGATCATTGCCGCAGCCTCCTTTTTTAAAATTTACACTGTTGTACATTTACTGTTCTGCCCGGAACTTTCCGATCATCCGGCAGGATTCCCTGCCGACTTTATCGCACAAACAAAAAATCCCTGACAGAAATATGCTTCTGTCAAGGACGAATACTAATTCTATATCCGCGGTGCCACCTTGATTCACGGTTTGATCCGTGCTCTTGCGGGATACCTTCATATCCCCGGCAACTAACGTATGCCTCACGTCACGGATACTCGATCACTCTTTCCCCATGCCCTCAGCGGCCCATATAAGAAATCTTTCGAACTTCACGATTCACGATCTCACGCACCCCTCATACCATCCGGCTCTCACCATCCCGGACTCGCTTGGAATTATTATTCCGGCGATAAAATGCTTTTTCTTCCGCTTCACAGGTTTGTTTTATTCAGTTGTTTTGAATTGTACAGGGTGAAAAAAACATTGTCAATATTTTTTTTCAATAATCTGCATATATATGAAATTCCCACAGAGATTTGATGGAGCATACAAAACTATGTATAATTAGTGCGTTATGCTCAAGATAGATAAAAACTTACTCAAAAAGACAATAGTCCTTGCCATACCCATCATGATCCAGAATGGTATCTCCAACGCCGTAGGGCTTGTGGATAATCTTATGGTGGGAAGCCAGGGAACGGAAGCCATAGTAGCTGTGTCGGTTTCGGGACAGCTTATGTTTGTTTTCTGGCTCGCACTGTTCGGCGCCCTCAGCGGTCCCGGCATCTTCGGTGCACAGTACTACGGAAAAGGAAACATAAAGGGCGTCCAGGATGTTTTCAGATTAAAACTTTGGGAAGGTCTGATCGTAGGCCTTATCGGTGCACTGATATTTTTACTGTTTGACAACTTCTTTATAGGACTGTATATGCAGGGCCAGTCTGAGGACATTGATGTCACCCTTACGGTTAAGCTTGCCAAAGAGTATCTCCGCATCATGCTTGTGAGCATTCCCTTCATTGCCATCACCCAGGTCTATGCCACCAGCTTAAGGGAGACTGACGAAAGCTTCAAGCCTATGATAGCAGGAATAATATCCGTTGCCGCTGATGTTGTCTTCAATTATCTGCTGATATATGGTAATTTCGGTTTCCCAAAGCTCGGTGTTGCCGGTGCGGCATGGGCCACAGTGATCGCAAGGATAGTTGAATTTGTCGTACTGATCATATGGGCCCATATCGCCAGGGAAAAACACTTTTTCCTGAAAGGGATATACAGGACCCTCAGGATCAAAAACATCAGTGTAATGCCTATAATAAAAAAAGGCATACCGATCATGCTCAATGAATTTCTCTGGGCAGGGTCGATTGCCTTTATGACGCAGTGCTACTCCGTACGCGGGCTTGATGTGCTTGCCGGTCTTAACATATCCAATGCACTCTGCAATCTCTTAAATGTCGCATTCATTGCAATGGGTAATGCGGTCGGTATCGTGATAGGCCAGATACTCGGTGCAAAGGATTTCAAACGGGCAAAGGAAAACTCCGTGATGCTTATGTGGTTCACTGCAATTATATGCGGAATACTTACGGTCGTACTCTTTATATTCTCCGCAAGCTTTCCGGAATTCTATGACACTACGGATTCCGCAAAAAACATGGCAAAGTGGTTCATCCGTATCACCGCGTTATTCTTCCCTCTCCAGGGATTCCTTAACGCATTATATTTTACCCTGCGTGCCGGCGGGAAGACTCTTATCACTTTCCTGTTTGATTCCGTCTTCTCATGGGTGGCCTGTGCAAGCTGCGCATATATCCTTGCACACTATACCGGACTGAATATATTCGGAATATACATCGCCATCCAGTGCATGGACTTTATCAAAACAGCGATCGGATTTGCCATATTTAAGAAGGGCATATGGATATCAAATCTGACTGATGAGAAAGTCTGACCGGCAGCCTGCCTGACGGTGGTGCAGATCGCACTGCTCACATAAACACCACCAGACAATGCTACACGGTGTGAAGTTTCAGTCACTTTATAACTTCTCTCCATGTTGCAGGCTTGAACTCATCCTTAAGCGGAAGGAGACGCTTGTCCACATCAACGCCCAGTACCGAATTGAAATTGTTTGTTGCCTGCATCTGTGCGCCAAAGCCTACGATCACGATGATCTGCTCATCAGAATAGAACTTGCGTAATCCATTGAGAAGATCATCAGATACTTTGGTAGGATCCTTTACGATCTGCTGACCCAGCTGCTGGAGAAGTGCCTCATTTTCGGATACTTCAAAGCTGTTTGGATCTATGCCCAGCTCCCTGAGATCGCTTATGAAGAAAAGCGAGCACAACTGGCAGCCGTTGGTAGTTGATACCGCATGCGCATAGATCGTTGCCGCTCTCTGTCCCACTACTTCCACAAGACTTCCCCAGGAATCATACCAGCCCATGAAAGCCTTGTATGTACCGTAATCCTGCAGCATTACCAGCTTCATGTTGGTTACCTTTCCTGCTGCCTCCAGCTCCTCATAAGCCTTCCTTGCTTCACCGGTAAGTTCATCCGGCTGCTTTAAATTAACTCTCGCCATTTTCGTTTCCTCCTTAATTTGTTGATTGTTATACTTTTTATAACTGTTAGATTCCTCATAACGATAGCTTGCCTGTCGCAATCTGATTCTTATTCAGCTGTCCTATAATGCTGCCTTCAGGATTTCAACTATCGCCTTTGCATCCAATGGTTCATAATGCCCCACCGGTCCGTTCTTTACTGCTCGCTTTGCCATTACCTCAAAGTCTTTTTCATCAATACCAAGCTCTGAAAGCTTTGTCTTAAGCCCGATCTTCTTAAAGAAATACTCCAACTTTTCAGCAAGTACGTATGCTCTTTCTTTCTCCCCCCGATCATAAGGATCCACTCCAAATACCCTGCTTGCAAGAAGTGCAGGCCTCCAGGGCTTCTTTTCAGCCATATACCTGATCCATGCAAGAGTGACTATCGCCATGCCTTCACCGTGAGTGATATTGTACTGGGCGGATAATTCATGCTCTATCCTGTGTGATCCCCAGTCAGCCCGTCTTCCGGCGTCAAGGAAATTATTATGAGCCACACTTGCAAGCCACTGTACTTCACCTCTTGCATTTATATCCGAAGGATCACTTAAAAGCCTGTCTGCATTTACGAGCAAAGCCCTCACCGCACCTTCTATCAGATAATCTGTGGTATCCGAATACTTTTCATCAGAGAAATATCTTTCCAGCAGATGTGAAAGTACATCCGCCACACCCACAAATGTCTGGTAGGCAGGGAGTCCTGCGGTAAATTTTGGATTCATTATGGCAAACCTCGGAATGATCCTGTCATCTTCAAATCCCAGCTTCCATTCTCCGCTTGAAAGTATCGCTGCATTGGAGGTTTCCGATCCGCTGGATGCTGTGGTGGCTATGACGCCTACGGGAAGTACCTCTTTAGGAGATATGCCTTTTTCAAAGAAATCCCACACATCTCCTTCATACGGGATTCCCAGTGCCACAGCCTTGGCGGTATCTATTGAGCTTCCTCCGCCTACTGCAAGCACAAAATCCACACCATCCTTTTTTCCCTGACTGACAAGCTCACGCACCAGTTCGATTGAAGGATTCGGCACTACATTTCCGTTTTCGCTAAATCTGATCCCCAGCTCTTTTACTGCATCCTCTATTACCGAATATATCCCCAGGCTTTTGATGAAGTCCCCGCTGTATACTAACAGCAGAGACTTAACACCATATGCTTCAAGAAGGGACTTAAGTTTTTTCTCACTATCTTCTCCGAAGATTATCTTAGCCGGATTATAGTATTCAAAACCTATCATTTCACTTATCCTCCTTTAACATCCCGGGATATCAGCAGTTCCTGCGTTTTACCGGGCATTTTTCATTATCCTTAGTTCAAAGGAACTACCGCTCCGTCATAAGTACTGTTGATATAGCTGCTGATCTCTTCACTCTGAAGTACCTCTACAAGCGTAAGGAGCGCAGGATCATTTGCCTTTGCCGGAGATGTTGCAATGATATTTCCATAGGTAGTAGCTGCAAGTCCGTCATTTGCTTCTACAGCAAGCGCCTGGCTTACATGGAGACCGCCTTCTATCGCATAGTTACCGTTAATAACTGCCACATCCACATCCGGAAGTGCTGCCACAAGCTGCTCGGGTGCAAGCTCCTTGAACTGGATGTTCTTGGGATTTTCAACAATATCTTCTATGGTTGCGTTGATGCCGGCATCATCCTTAAGTGTGAGCAGTCCTTCCTGTGCAAGTAAAAGAAGAGCTCTTGCCTCGTTAGTCACATTATTTGGTACAGCTACTGTTGCCCCATCCGGAAGTGCTGCCAGATCTGTAGTCTTACCTGCATAGATTCCAAAGGGCTCATAGTGGATTGCGCCTATCGATACCAGATCCGAGCCGTTCTCAAGATTAAACTGTTCAAGATAGGGCACATGCTGGAAGTAGTTTGCGTCAAGGCTACCCTCTATAACACCTGTGTTAGGGGTGATGGAATCTTCAAGCTGCACGATCTCGAGTGTAATTCCTTTTTCCGCAAGAATAGGCTTTGCCTGCTCAAGTATCTCTGAATGAGGTGTGATATTTGCACCTACTTTAATTGTTACGTTCTCTGATGCCTCATCACCTGATCCCGAAGCTTCGGTTACTGTACCAGCATCTGTTGCGGTCTGTCCGCCTGCACCACCACCGCTTGTGCATGCTGCCAGTGAAAATGTCAGTGTGAGCCCTAAAAATGCTGCTATTGATTTTCTTAATAAAGTGCTTCTCATAGTTTTGTTCTCCTTTTTTCTTTGTTCTTTTTTCTTTTGTTTTCTTTTTTTATATAGATAAGATCGTTTTCTTCAACATTCCGGATATGTTAAAAATCAGATCTAATCATCCGTAATACTATTTCCTTGTTTTCTTTGCTATCAGATTTCCGCCTTCCTGTATGAGCATCACCATGATCACCAGTATTGTTACCGTAGTCCAAAGCACATCCTTCTGATATCTGTAGTATCCGTACTGAAGAGCTATCGCTCCAAGTCCCCCTCCGCCGATGACCCCGGCCATTGCAGAATATCCGAGCACCGTTGCTATATTTATTGCACCTCCCAACAGAAGTGACGGTGCTGCCTCCGGCAGTATGAAATGGATGATAATGTATAATGGTGAAGCGCCCATTGATGTGGCAGCTTCTATTATGCCGGGGGATACCTCATTTAAGGAGGATTCCACCATTCTTGCTACTATCGGTATCGCACCTACTGTAAGCGGTACTATCGATGCAACTGTTCCGATAGAAGACCCCGTTACAAATCTTGTAAACGGTATCAGGAGTACCAGCAGTATCAGGAACGGCAGAGACCTGCAGACATTTACCAAAAGTCCGGCGATAAAATTTACCGGCCTGTTCTCAAGTATCCTTCCGCCTGATGTAGCATACAGAAGTATCCCTAAAGGAAGTCCAATGATATATGCGAATACCGATGCAAAAAATGTCATCTCTATGGTCTCGATTATTCCTCTTTGTATCGTTTCTATGATATAGGCACTCATTATCTTTCAACCTCCTGCAGGCTGAGCCCGTTATCCTTAAAGAAATTGATCACTATGTCCTGATCTTCTGCACCTTCAGGTAATTCCACTACCATCTGTCCGTACCCTATCCCACCTACACTCTTTGTATTGGCACTCAGTATATTTACTTTCTTTCCTGTCTTCTCTACTAACTCTGCTATGAACGGTCTGCTCGCTTCCAGTCCGTCAAATGCTATCCTTATCAGTCTGCTGTCCTTATCCGACGGATCAAAGGGGTTGCTTGGAAATACCAGTTTCTTTGCTGCTGCAGATTTCGGTGTGCGGAATATTTCCTTTACTTCTCCGACTTCCGCAAGACGACCTTTATCGATTATCGCTACCCTGTCACAGATTTTTTCAACTACGGACATTTCATGGGTGATTATCACTATAGTCAGTTTCCTGCTTCTGTTTATCTCTTTTAAGAGATCCAGTATCTCTTCTGTCATCCGGGGATCAAGAGCGCTTGTAGCCTCATCACAGAGCAGAACTTTCGGATCACCCGCAAGGGCTCTTGCTATAGCCACCCTCTGTCTCTGTCCTCCGGAAAGCCTTGTTGGATACTGGCTTCTTTTTTCTTCCAGGCCTACAACCCTAAGCATCTCCAGCGCTTTTTCTTTTCTTTCTGACCTCTTTACTCCGGCTATTCTTAAGGGCTGCATCACGTTATCGAGGACACTTCTCTGATTCAACAGGTTGAAGCTCTGGAAAATCATCGCTATCTGCCTGCGTATCTTTCTGATCTCTCCTGCTTTAAGTCCGGATAATTCCTGACCATAGAAACTTACGCTTCCTGAAGATATATCCTCAAGCCGGTTCAAAGTCCGTACCAATGTTGACTTGCCGGCCCCGCTCATTCCGATGATTCCGAATATCTCTCCTTCATGGATTTCAAGACTCACATCCTCTAATGCGGTAAATTCTTTACCCTCGTTCTTATATATTTTTTTGACATTTTCAAGTTTAAAAACCGACTCCATGACCCAGTCTCCCGTTTAAATTTCATCCTGCAAATAAATGCCCTTTGTCTTTTATAAAAATAAACAGCCCGGCATCCATTTCTGAAAACCGGGCCGATTTAAATCATTATCGTCTCTTATGTCATTCAGGAACAGACAGACGACGATAACACGATCCGGTATTCATACAGTCACAGCACATAAACAATCGTGTGTACATATAATTCATCATCTGCTTTTCCTTTCCAATTTATTTAATGTATTTCCTGTAACTCTCTTATCAGGATGACTTTATCTTAAATGCAAAACAGTCATTAGTAAATTCAATACATTTTATTATCGGTGATAACTTTTGCTTATAGCACATAAAACCATCCTGGAAGCTCTAATTTGATCCGAATGACCTTATATGCTCTATTCCCTCCGGACTTACGCTGTTCCTTCCATATTTTTTCTTATCAGCTCCGATGGGACAGACAGCCGTGCATCTTCCGCAGGGATACTTGAATTTTCCTTTCAGTTCACTGTGGTACTTGGCACACTTATGTTTGTCCATAGTTGCAACCTTCTGACCGTCTTTTACCGAAAAGGCTTTGACAGGACAGTTCTTCACACACTGCTTGCATCCGACGCAGATATCTTTTTTGAGCATCCTGTCAGGTGTTATCTCCGCATCGGTTATCACACTTACCAGTCGTACTCTCGGACCGTATTCCTCGGTTAAAAGGGTATGGTTCATTCCTATTGTACCGAGTCCTGCATAATAACCTGCTATTACATGGGAAAATGCCACCTCGGGCTTTTTTACCAGCACGGAAATATCACCATAGCAGTCCCTGGGGAAGAAATGTGCCCGATAACCGTAGGTATTAAGCTTATTGGCTATCCTGTATGCGATCTCATCAAGCATGCGGTTTGTGGTATTGTACAGTTCTGAATAAACAACCGACGGCGTCGTCTCCAGCATGGACGGATAGATCTGCACGCCCATTACCATCACAGTCTTTGCCCAGGGCCATATGGTATGCGGATAGAATTCTTCCGTTGTGAGGTCGTATTTCTCCCAGCGTTCCACATTGGCAAAGCCTACCATAATGACGCCAAGACTCACGGCTTCTCTTTTAAGTTTCCTTTTTAATGCTGCTCTTTCAGTAGATGTCAGTTCTTTCATTTACAGACTCCCCAATGCACTTTCAAGCTGATTTATGATATCATCGGCATCTTCGATTCCTGCTGAGAAACGAAGCTGTCCCAAAGATATTCCTGCCTTATCCAGCTCTTCTTTGCTGTATGCCCTGTGCGATGTTTTCGCAGGATATGACACTGATGTGGCAGTACCTGCAAGACTGGGTACATATTTTATAAAGCCGAGATTATTGACTACCTTTACTGCAGCTTCCTCACCACCCTTTATATCTGCACTCAGCATACCGCCATATAAGCCATTGTTAAACAGTTTTTCAGCAAGCGCATGCTCCGGTGCCGATTCAAGTCCCGGATAATATACTTTTTCCACAGCATCATGCTGCTCCAGGAACTGTGCGATCTTAAGTGCATTTTGAGACTGCTTTGTCACTCTGAGATCAAGTGTCCTGAGGCTCCTTGCAAGGAGCCAGCTTTCTGCCGCACCAAGAGTAGCTCCGTATAATGTCAGCTTCTTTTTTATGCCGCTTATAACTTCAGCTGAGCCGGTAGCAGCGCCGCCTACCAGATCGCTGTGCCCTCCCAGATATTTGGTCGCACTGTATAAAACAAGATCGGCGCCATACTTTACGGGATTTGCCACTATAGGTGATGCAAATGTATTATCTATGAAAAACAATGCCCCGTTTTCGTGTGCTATATCAGCTATAACAGGATAATCCGCCACCTGCATCAGCGGATTGCTGATGGTTTCCGTGTAAACGATTCTTGTATTAGGTCTTATTACAGCCCTTACATTTTCCGGATCACCAAAATCAGTAAATGTCACCTCTACACCAAAGCGCTTTAACTCATTCTCAAGATAATCACGTACACCGCCGTAGAGTACAGGTGAAGATACTATATGGTCTCCGGTTTTTACAACGCTCAGTATACTTAAGATTATCGCTGCCATTCCCGAAGAGAATACCAGTCCAGCTTCCGCCTTGTCAGCAAATGCCAATGCATCCGCTGCAGCTTCATTATTCGGGTGCTGCATCCTTGCATATACATAACCTTCGGATTCGCCTTCATAAATATCATCCACACTCTTCACATCATCAAAAGCGAATACGCTGGTCATGTAAACAGGCAGCACTTCCGGAATCGATGTATATGTCCGGTATTTCTTTTCTGCCTGACCGTCTCCTGCATGTGCCAATACTGTTGTTAAACTCTCGCTCATTTTTTTATCCTCTTTTCAAAATAAATTTTCATTTTGTTTCCAGATGCTCCAAAGCACATCTGATCAGTAATTCGGATCCTATAGTTACGGCCTCATCCGTAATATACAGATCCGGACTGTGCAGGGAAACCTTTGTATCTTCCCTGTCATCAATAGCAGTCCCCACATGTATGAAACAGCCGGGAACCTCTTTTGAGAATTCCGAAAAATCATCTGCAGTGAATCCGAAGGGTGTATGCTTTACGGTAACACCAGCTTCTCCAACAGTATCAGCTGATGCCTGATACGCAGTTGCATATGCTCCTGCATCATTGATAAGGCATCCGGCATTAAGCTCAAATTCAGTTTCCGCTCTTACGCCGTACAGCGTACTCACCCTGTTTATCACTTCCTCCACGGAGCGTATAAGCATTTCACGCTGCTCCACGGAAAAGGTACGTACTGTTCCCTCTATCTCACCATAATCGGAAATGATATTCCATCCGGTACCGGAGCTGATCCTTCCTATACCGATAAGTGCCGGTGTAAGGGGATCGAGTCCGCCTGCCAGTGCCCGCAGATGAATCACAATGTCCGCAGCACATACAGATACATCATTCCCAAGGTGGGGCCTGGCGATATGGGAGCTCTTCCCATATAAACGTATCTTCATAGAATCACAGGAAGCAAGATCGGCGCCCTCAGTTATCAGTATGTTTCCCAGCCTGACATGCGGCGATACATGAAAGCCGTATACCCTTTCAGCTCCATCGGTAACACGTTCTGCCAGGAAATACTTTGAGCCATGTCCCTGCTCTTCAGCATTCTGAAATACAAACCGTACTGTTCCGGCTAAGCTATCTCTGTGTGCGGAAAGAAATCTTGCAGCACCAAGCAGTGCAGTCGTATGCACATCATGTCCGCAGGCGTGCATAAATCCTTTGTGCTCCGACGGATACGGATAACTGCTTTTCTCTTCTATGGGCAGTGCATCAATATCTGCCCGCAGTATTATCACCGGTCCTTCTTTTATTCCTTTTAATTCCGTATACAGACCGGTCCCGCCGATGATCCTGACATCATATCCGTATGACTCAAGCTTCTCTTTTATCTTTGCGGAAGTGATCTCTTCTTTTCCACTGGGCTCGGGATATCTGTGAAGGTCTCTTCGAAACCCGTACAGCTCCTCAGTATAAGTCTCCAGCTCCTGCCGGACCATTTCCGAAAGAATACCATTACCCATTAATGCGTACTCCTCTTTGCAATGAAATTACCGGCTACCTGGATCACACAGACAAACAGTATAAGTACGATAGTCGTTACCCATGTGATATCCGTCATATATCTGTTATGTCCGTACCTTATGGCAAAATCGCCAAGTCCTCCGGCACCCACAGCCCCGGCCATAGCTGTTAGCCCAAGAAGATTTATCGCTGTAATGGTCGTTGCTCTTGCAAGGGCAGGTATCCCTTCCCGCAGATAGATTTTGAATATGATGGTAACCGGTCCCATGCCCATAGCCTTGGCTGCCTCTATCACACCCTTGTCTATTTCGGACAATGCTGCCTCCACCTGTCTGGCAAAAAAAGGAACCGTTCCGATCACCAGCGGAACTATCGCCCCCTTAACACCAATGCTGGTATGTACGATCAGCCTGGTCAGTGGCAGAAGCAGAGATATAAGGATCACAAAAGGAACGGACCTGAATATGTTGATCAGCTTATCAAAAGCCTGGAATACAGCACGCTGTTCCAGAATGCCTCCGTCTCTCGTCACGATAAGCGTAACTCCGATCAGTATTCCAAATAAAAATACAAAACCTCCGGAAATGGCAACCATCTTTAAGGTATCGATTATGGAATCTATAAACTCCGGTATCCTTACCATTAGGTTAGGCAATAATTTTAGAAGCAGATCTTGCATCCCTTATCACCTCCACTGAAATTCCTTTATCGGTCAGATGGTTAAGAGCCGATGTGACCTTTTCTTCCTCGCCGCCGAATATAACCACTGTTCCTCCAATGGGAGCGCCGGAAATAATATCCAGATCACCAAAGAGTATATTGCAAACAACATCAAACTCTTTTGATACTGAAGATATTAACGGTTCGGAAACTGTTGCGTTCCTGAACTTAAGCATTGCAAGCACTTCTCCGGACTGCAGATCCACTATCGGATCTTTCCTTTCCACCAGATCATATATCTCTGTCAGGTTGGATGTGATATTTATAAAATCCTTTGTGATCTGTTTCTGTGGCGAAGCAAATACTGAAAAAACATCTCCCTCCTCAACTACTTCGCCGTTTTCCATGACAGCAACATGGTCGCAGATCCTCTTTATCACATTCATCTCATGAGTGATCACCACAACAGTAATGCCCAGTTCCTTATTCAGTCTGCGAAGAAGCTCCAGAATCGCCCTTGTAGTCTGCGGATCCAGTGCGCTTGTTGCCTCGTCACATAAAAGCACCTTGGGATCATTGGCTAATGCCCTTGCAATTGCCACTCTCTGCTTCTGTCCTCCGGAAAGCTGTGACGGGTATGAATTTGCCCGTTCACTTAAGCCTACATACTCCAGAAGCTGCTCAACTTTTTTTTCGGTCTTTTCCTTTGATAAGCCCGAACCGTGAAGAGCAAGAGCTACATTGTCAAATACTGTCCGAGAAGGCATCAGGTTAAACTGCTGAAAGATCATGCCGATCTTTTTCCGTTCATGCCGAAGTGCCTTTTCTCCCAGTGCACTTAATTCCACACCATCCACTATCACTTTGCCGGATGAAGGTTTTTCCAGCATGTTAATGCATCTGACCAGTGTAGATTTGCCGGCTCCGGAAAACCCGATTATCCCGTATATCTCACCACGCTGAATGCGGAGGCTGACATCTCTGACAGCCTCCACAACATGATCTTTTGTCTCAAATTTTTTTTTCAGATTTTGAAATTCAATAATAGTTTCCATGATCATTCCCAGGCTGCTATGTAAAGTCCCTGGAAATCGTTTGCATAGATTTCCTTAGTACGCTCTGTCTGATATGCCTTAACGATTTCCTGATACAGCTCATTATCCTTATCTTCGGTACGTGCCGCTATAACATTCACATATGCGTTGGTCGTATAGTATGAAGGATCATCAAAGAATATTGAATCATCAATAGGTGAAAGTCCTGCATCAAGTGCATATCCGCCATTGATAACAGCCGCATCAACATCAGGAAGAAGGCTTGCTGTCTGTGAAGCATCTACTTCAATGATCTCGATATTCTTGGCATTTTCCTCAATGTCTGCTACGGTCGGTGTGAGTTCCTTGCCTTCTGCAAGCTTGATAACGCCTGCTGCCTGAAGTACATTAAGTGCTCTTCCGCCATTGACTGCATCATTTGGGATTGCGATCTTGCCGCCCTCAGGAAGATCATCAATGGATTCAAGCTTATCAGAATATACATTCAGCGCAGTGATCAGTGTGTCTCCGATAGCATCTATCTGGTATCCGAAAGTTTCCTTTTCCTTATTGAGGTATGTGTAATGCTGGAATGAATTAAGATCGATATCCCCCGCATCCAATGCCGCATTGGGTTGTGTATAATCCGTAAAGAATACATACTCGATAGTCACACCCTTTGCCGCAAATTCCTCTACTATGGGATCCCAGACGGTTTCATCACTTCCGCCCATGATTCCGAGCTTTACAGTTACATTGTCATAAGTCTTTTCTTCCGATGATGACTCCGTTGCATCTGCCCCTTCTTCTTTTGTCTCTTCCGCAGGAGCTTCCACCTGTTCCGTTGCCGTTCCTGCATCCTCCGCTGCCTGTACTTCAGCCGAACCCTGTCCGTCAGCATTTCCGCATGCTGTCAGGCCAAGCGTTGCAATAAGTGCTAATCCAAGTGCTGCAATTGTTTTTTTCTTCATAGTTTTGTCCTCCTTTTGTTCCTCTTTTTTATTCTGTAGGATATTCTAAAGTATATTTAAGCCGGCCTGATTCGTCTAATAACACTTGCGTATATCAGCATATAGATTCGTTCTATACCCCGAGGTAATTTTTAAGCTCTTCAATGTACAATGTGGCCGGATTTCTAAGCCTCCCGTTTTTTCTTGTGATATAGCCGATCTCCATTTTGCTGTTCTGCTTTTCATGCTCGGGAACAAAAGGAACCGCCACATAATCGCTGCCGTTCAGCTCTTCGCAAATGATCCCCGAGCATAGCGTATATCCCAAAAGACCGACCATCAGGTTTAACATAGTTGCACGGTCGTTTGCTTTTATCGTCCTTGCATATTTTTCAGTACTCAGGATCTCTTCAGCAAAATAAAACGATGCAGATCCCCCCTGCTCAAATGAAAGACATGGATATTCTGATAATTCCGGAAACCGGATGCTCTTCTTTTTTGCCAGGGGATGACCCTTCCACAGATAGACAAATGTGTCACACTCCGTCAGTCCGGTAAATTCCAGATGGTTGCTCTTTAATACCTTTTCAATAGCAGCCCGGTTAAAATCACTTTTATACAGAACACCTATCTCACTTTTTCCCGTATATACGTCTTCAATGACTTCAAGTGTCCTGGTTTCCCTGATGGCAAACTCGTATTCTCCGGTATCGTATTTTTTTACCATCTCTACAAAACTCTTTACCGCAAAAGAGTAATGCTGCGTCGAGATTCCGAATTTTTTCTTATAGGATCCCCCCACATAAAGCTCTATCAGCCCGTCATACTGTTCCACAATGCTTCTGGCATACTGGATAAACTCTTCTCCATCCGCCGTAAGACGCACGCCCTTTCCGCTTCTGTGAAACAGACATATCCCAAACTCTTTCTCTAATTCCTGCACTGCTGTGGTCAATGACGGCTGCGCCACATAGAGAATCTCAGAAGCCTTATTTAACGAACCCATTTCTGCAATTTTGATCACGTAATTCAACTGCTGTATTGTCATATTCTCATACCTTCCTGCAGCGCTTATCTTTATTCTGCCTGCGTCATAGTATTAATGTCGTCCATCTCTTTGATGCTGCCATATCCTGCAAAATATGCTGAAACCAGACTCACATTTTCAAATGCCCTCAGGTTATCCTCCCTTCCCTCAAAATACAGAGACTGTATCTCTTCCGGTGGAAGAAAAATATTGATCCGGTATCCCAATCCGCAGAGCACACACCTGATCTCATCTGAGTGGAAACCGCCGCACATGACCTCACCCAATGATTCCGTGATCATTTCCAGTCTCTTAACTCTTTCCGGAAAACCATGGCTCTTAAAAGGATAATCAAATACAACTTCATTATATGCTCCGGACAGACTCGCTATCTGTCCAAGGACATCCTTAAGATTGTCCAGTGAAAGATAATATGTCACTCCAAGGATACTGAAAAAAGCAGGAACCTTGGGATCAAAGCCGGACTCAATAAGTCTTTCACGCATTTTTTCCTTTTCAAAGTCCACTGATACAAAATGGACATTAGGGCGCATCAGCCATCCCAGCTCCCTGATCCTCTCAAGCTTGTATCTCTGCGTATCCGGGTGATCCACCTCAAATATCTCTATATTGTCATTCGCATTCCTGAATGCAAAAGTATCTCCTCCAGCTCCGCAGATCACATACTGGATCTTATCCTTCCCTTCTGCAAATTCTGCCAGTCTGCTTTCACAGAAATGGATCCTTGAAAGCGGAATCGGTGCAAAATATTCATCGATCACTTTCTCCGTGTCTTCACGGCTTAAACGCCCGTCACCGTTCAGACCTTCCTTTATCAGCTCATACATATTTTCATATTCTTCTTTACCCATCATGTCAAAAGCAAGATAGTCATCAAAGATAATGTCTCTTGAATGATATGTATGCCACGCCCTTGCGAAAGAGCACAGTTTTGAGGTTATGCTTTCTCTTTCTTCAACCATTTCTTTACCTTTCGGTATATATCCTTTTCATGTTTGCTACGATGAATTCTGTCCTAAACGACCAGCTTATTCCCTCACAGTGATTACCAATATCAATCATAAAGTCCCTTACTCAGATATCTGTCCCCTCTGTCGGGAAGAACCGCAACTATGTTTCCATGGTCTATCTCGTCTGCCAGCCTTATCGCTGCAGAGAGCGCAGCACCTGATGATGATCCAGCAAGGATTCCTTCCTTTGCCGCAAGGATTCTTGATGTTTCAAAGGCCTCTGTGTCCGTTACCTTTATCACCTTGTCAATAAGCGTCACATCCATCGTATCCGCTATGAAATCATTTCCAATACCTTCTATATCATAGTCTGCATGCTCGCCGCCACCGATGATCGAACCGTAGGGATCCGCAAGTACACCCTTTATACTTTCATCCTTTTCCTTAAGATACTTCACTATTCCGCTAAATGTTCCGCCGCTGCCTGCACCTGCCACGAGATAGTCTATCTGTCCGTCAAGCTGCCTGTATATCTCCGGTCCCGTAGTCTCATAGTGGGCCTTTGGATTTGCCGGATTATGAAACTGCCCCAGTGATATCGAGTCTGGGATTTCTTTAAGTATCTCCTGAGCCTTTCTCTCTGCGCCAAGCATTCCCTCTTCTCTGGAGGTATGTATGATCTCCGCACCAAGGGCTTTCATTATCTTCTGCTTCTCGATGGAAAACTTTTCCGGAACAGTAAATATTACCCTGTATCCCCGGTTTAATGCAGCTATCGCTATGCCTATTCCGGTATTGCCGGCAGTGGCCTCCACAATAGTTCCACCCGGTTTTATCAGTCCTCTTTCTTCAGCATCGTCGAGCATATACATTCCCACACGATCCTTCACACTTCCTGCAGGATTCATAAGCTCAAGCTTTGCATACAGATTCACTTCCTTTTTTATCCCCAGGTGATTCAGCTTAAGTACCGGGGTAGAACCTATCATTTCATGAACACTCATATATACATCCATGATCATTTCACCTCCTTTGCAGATGCTTCTATCGCCTGCTTAAGATCTTCTATCAGATCGTCAGCATCCTCTATTCCTACAGAAAAACGTATAAGCTCATCAACTATCCCGACTTTCTTTCTGATATCCGCAGGTATAGCAGCATGTGTCATGCTTGCAGGGTGGCAGACAAGCGACTCCACACCGCCAAGGCTTTCCGCAAGAGTTATCAGCTTAAGTGATTTGAAAAATTTACGATAATCATACTTTTCATCCAGTACAAACGAGATCATTGCACCGGCTCCATCTGCCTGTTTTTTTCTGAACCTCATATCCGGGATCCGACTTAAGTCCCGGATAATATACCTTACTTACATATCCGCTCTGTTCAAGCCACTCTGCGATCTTACCTGCATTTGCAACATGCCTGTCCATCCTGACGCCCAGAGTCTTTATCCCACGTATCACAAGGAAACTGTCCCAGGGTGCAAGCACTCCGCCTATGGCATTCTGAAGATAATAAAGCCTGTCCGCAAGTTCCTTATCCTTAACAACCGCGAGACCTGATACCGTATCACTGTGTCCGCCAAGATATTTTGTACCGCTGTGTATAACTATATCCGCACCGAGTGTAAGAGGTCTCTGCAGATAGGGTGTCAGAAATGTATTGTCTACTATTAAGAGCTTATTGTATTTATGAGCGACCTCCGCAACAGCAGCAATATCCGTGACAGTAAGCAGAGGATTCGCCGGGCTTTCAACATATACAGCTTTTACGCTGTCATCGATCGCTTTCTCTATAAGCGAAACATCCGAAGTATTCACTATCTCATATGTGATGCCGAAATTCTTAAACACATTATCAAGTATTCTGAACGTGCCGCCGTAAATATTATCTGAAACGATCAGCTTATCGCCTGACTTAAATAATGAAAGTACCGTGTTGATGGCTGCCAGTCCTGATGCAAATGCAAATCCGTACTCCCCCTGTTCCAGGTCTGCGAGCAGTTTTTCCAGAGCATCCCGTGTAGGATTTCCTGTCCTGGAATACTCCCAGCCCCTTGTTTCTCCCAGACCATCCTGCTTATATGTGGATGTCTGGTATATGGGAACATTTACCGCACCTGTGGTTTCATCTCCGTCCCTGCCTCCGTGTATCAGTACCGAATCAATCTTTAAGCTCATTTTCTTTTCCTCCGTTTAATTAATGATAATCTATAAAAAAACCCGGGATACATACTCCCGGGCTTCTGGCATAAGTTACAATGTTCTTGCATTAACATCGCTCTCTATCAGGAATCAAGGAAATATCCTCCCACATCCCGACCGCCAATCCAGCCCGGAATACGTTACTGCAACAACACTGTGTGTTATTCATTTTTGTCATCAATACTTTAGTCATTTCCTTTTCCTGCTTTTATAAAATTTATCTGACATTGGTAATGTTACCATCCGCAGGCATCTTCGAAAAATCATTACTTCTTATCGCCTGTGATAATTTTTACTTATAACCTATCAAAACTTTCCACACCGTGAAAGAGACTGTCACGCTATTCTCATTTCTACGAGCTTTTCATAGACTGCCTTTGCAAAGCTTGCATGACCTTTCTCATTCATATGCTCATTATCCAGATCATCTGCATAAGCATGATCCGAAGCAGCGAGAAACGCAGTGCCTTTAGCTTCTGCTATACGAACATATATCGCCTTCAGCTCTTTGCTTACCTCAACCGATCTCGGTCCGAATTCCGGATCCTTATCCGGCCACCACACATCATTCCCCAAAAATATCGGTGATACCAGAAGAATCTTTTCTGCGGAAACATATTTCTTTAATTCATCAATGCAAAGTTCCATTCCCTTGCCTATGGTATGTGCGGATGCGCCGTAAACGCTTTTGCAGTCATTGGTTCCAAGCATTATGATCACGGCATCTACCGGATACTGGCTTTCAAGTATGACCGGAAGCATTGACAGACCTTTTCTCCCCGGTCTCAGTTCATCCTCAAAAACCGTCGTCCTTCCACAGAGTCCCTCTTCCACCACACGGGCATCTTTTAATAAGCCCTGCAGCACACCTGTCCATCTGACATCTTCAGGATATCTCTCGTGAGGCTCAGACTTAGGTACAAGCCCCCATGTATTCGAATCTCCAAATGCAACTATTGTTTTCATGTTATAAGCATATCACCCGACATATAAGTTGGATATTCTCTATATCTTATCTTCTGTGATAAATTATGATTATCACGCCCCGATGATATTCCTCTAACTCATTTTATTCCAAAAAAAGCCCGGGGAAATCTTTCCCCGGGCTCTGATAGTTCATATCATTCTGTAAATAACGGTGTTGAATAATATCTGTCTCCACTATCAGGAAGTAATGCAACTATCGTCTTTCCTTTGTTTTCAGGCCTCTTAGCTAACTGGATAGCTCCGAAAAGAGCAGCACCTGAAGATATTCCCACAGAAATACCTTCCCTCCTTGCAAGAAGCTTGGCAGTATCAAACGCATCCTGATTGGCAGCCTTGAAGACTTCATCATAAACTTTTGTATTAAGCACATCCGGCACGAAGCCTGCGCCTATTCCCTGGATCTTATGAGCACCTGCCCTTCCCTCAGAAAGCACAGGTGAATCCTCCGGCTCCAGTGCAACTACTTTAATACCAGGATTCTGCGATTTAAGATATTCACCGGTTCCCGTTACTGTTCCGCCTGTACCTACGCCTGCAATGAAGATATCGACCTTACCGTCTGTATCGTTCCAGATCTCCGGTCCGGTAGTTGCTCTGTGAACCGCAGGATTTGCAGGATTTACGAACTGCCCGGGTATGAAGCTGTCCGGGATTTCCTTAGAAAGCTCCTCAGCCTTTGCAATAGCGCCCTTCATTCCCTTTGAGCCCTCTGTGAGGACAATCTCTGCACCGTAAGCTTTAAGGATATTACGGCGTTCAACACTCATGGTTTCAGGCATGGTAAGGATGATACGGTATCCCTTTGATGCAGCTATAGCCGCAAGTCCTATACCGGTATTTCCGGATGTGGGTTCGATGATGACTGAACCTTCCTTTAAGAGTCCCTTCTCCTCAGCATCTTCGATCATGGATTTTGCGATACGATCCTTAACACTTCCTGCGGGATTGAAATATTCGAGCTTAACTAAGATTGTCGCTTCAAGCCCAAGCTCCTTCTCAATATTAACCACCTCAACCAGCGGGGTGTTCCCTATCAGGCCTAATGTTCCCTTGTAAATCTTAGACATAGTTGATACCTTCCTCCTTTTTTCATAGCTAACTGTCCTGATGTCTGTGACACCCGGACAGTTATACTTTTGATTCTTCATTCTGTTATGCAGCCCTTTCAGGCTATTCTATCCGGCTTTCCGGATCAGATTGCTGCAAATCCCTTCTCAAGGTCGGCAATGATGTCGTCAATGTGTTCTGTACCTATCGAAAGTCTAATGGTGCTCTGTTTGATACCCTGATCCAGCAGTTCTTCCTCAGAAAGCTGTGAGTGTGTAGTAGTAGCAGGATGGATAACAAGGCTCTTCACATCAGCAACATTTGCAAGCAATGAGAAGATCTCCAGGCTGTCGATAAACTTCCATGCTTCTTCCTGTCCGCCCTTTATGTCGAAAGTGAATATCGATGCACCGCCGTTGGGGAAGTATCTCTCATACAGTGCATGATCCGGGTGGTCAGCAAGCGAAGGATGGTTTACATTTGCAACCTTAGGATTCTTTGAAAGATATTCTACCACTTTTTTGGTATTTTCTGCATGCCTTTCCAGTCTCAGAGACAGAGTCTCAATACCCTGCAAAAGGAGGAATGCATTGAAGGGTGAAAGAGTTGCTCCTGTGTCTCTGAGAAGAATAGCTCTTATATATGTAACAAATGCTGCCGGGCCGACTACATCATAGAAGGATACTCCATGGTAGCTGGGATTTGGATCTGCGATGCCCTTGTACTTTCCGCTTTCCTTCCAGTTAAACTTGCCTGCCTCTACGATAACACCGCCCAGTGTGGTTCCGTGCCCGCCAAGGAACTTTGTTGCGGAATGAACCACGATATCAGCGCCATGCTCGATAGGCCTGATAAGGTAAGGTGTTCCGAAGGTGTTGTCTACCACAAGAGGAAGTCCATGCTTGTGTGCTATCTCAGCTATTGCATCGATATCAGGAATATCACTGTTGGGATTTCCAAGTGTCTCCAGGTAGATCGCCCTTGTATTTTCCTTAATTGCGCCTTCAACCTCCTGAAGATTATGTGCATCTACAAATGTTGTCTCTATATTGTACTGGGGAAGCGTATGCTCAAGAAGATTGTAGCTTCCACCGTAGATTGTCTTCTGTGCTACGATATGTCCGCCGTTAGCCGCAAGTGCTTCTATCGTGTATGAGATGGCAGCCGCTCCGGATGCTACAGCAAGCGCTGCGCTTCCGCCTTCCAGAGCCGCAACTCTCTTTTCAAGAACATCCTGTGTGCTGTTGGTAAGTCTTCCGTATATGTTTCCCGCATCTGCAAGACCGAATCTGTCTGCCGCATGCTTGCTGTTGTGGAATACATATGATGTAGTCTGATAAATGGGAACTGCCCTTGAATCTGTAGTGGGATCTGCCTGTTCCTGACCAACGTGTAACTGTAATGTTTCAAATCTGTAATCGCTCATTTTTTTATTCTCCTTATCTCTTCTGAATTTTTAATCTTCCGATAAAAAAACCGGGGCTTCATTTAGCTCCCGGGCAGCTGGCACACTTCATGATACCTGTTTCAACATCGTATCTTTTCCGGATATGCGGATCCACCGCTCATCCGGGCCATCTCATCCACCCGGGAGTTAAACATTCGACAACACATACAAGCCATCCACTTAGTAACTATTGTATTTGTCATCATCCGCACCTCCTTCCTGTTATCTTGATCATCACCCCTGCTTTATCAGCGAGTGTTTCTTTCGTTCTGGGATTATATTAACAAGTGAGAATAAATTTGAAAATTATTGAGAATTTATCGTGTGTGATAAGCAGAAATTATCACAATTCATTTCTGCAGTACTCCCCACCGTATAGACTCGCCTGAGGATAGGAAAATATACAGCAGAGATAATTACAAGAACCTTTTAGATATAAAATTATAATTCTTTATATTTCATCAGCTCTTCCACATACGCCTGTCCATATACGGAAAGCTGGCTTCCTTTTCTGATTATGTATCCGATAATGAGCGGATCTTCTTCCTTAAGCTTAATGGAAACCATTCCCTGAAGTATGGCATTATCATTTGCAAGCATCCCCGAGCCAATAGAATATCCGTGGAGCTCAGCTATTATCTCCATAGTGGTAGCACGGTCGTCAGACTTTATCATCTTCTGGAAATCATAATCCGCCATAGCCTCTTCCGTCAGATAGAAATTGCTGTCGTCTGTCTGGTCAAATGATACGCAGGGATAATCTTTTAATTCCTCTATCGAAATATTTTTTCTTTTGGCAAATTTATGATCCTTCCATACATATGCATAAGTCTCCCTCTGCATAAGCGGCGTAAACTCAAGCTGGTATTCCCTGAAAAGCTTTTTTATAACCCTCTCACTGGCACCTGAAAAAGAAATGATCCCCACTTCGCTTTTCATAGTCCTGACATCTTCCAGCACATCCCTGGTCTTTGTTTCGTGTACGGAGAAAACATACCTTTCCGGGTCAGCCGTCTTTATCACATCAGTAAAAGCTTTTATGGCAAAATTATAGTGCTGCGTGGATACTGAAAATCTCTCCTTGTCACTATCCTTTGACAGGTATCTGTCCTCAAGTATCTCATACTGTCCCACAGCCTTTTTGGCATAGCTTACAAACTCCCTGCCCTCATCGGTAAGGGATATTCCCTTATTGGTCCTTTCGAATATGAGTATTCCCAGCTCATCCTCCAATTCGCTTACGCTGGCTGAAAGAGCAGGCTGCGACACGAAAAGCTTCGTGGCCGCTTCTCTCATGGATGAAGATGATGCAATTTCCAGTACATATTTAATCTGTGTGATATTCATTCTATCCTCCGCCCTGTTGATTTCGTCCATTCATCTTTCCTTTTATTATAAATACCATAGTTAACCACTTCAACCGGATTTTCTTGGAAAAATGCGGCTAATGCCGTGGATATTTCCAGAAACGTAAAACTGCTATCACGGAGAATTTCATGTGTAAAGCACAAAATAAAAAACACACCGGGAAAGGTCCGGTGTGCCAGAAAAAACGATTGAACTCTTTACGCCACTGTTGATGTACTTGCGGCCTTCATGTTCTCCATGCGGTTTTCACCCATGAAGAATATGGCAACGGTGCCGGGACCCACATGGGAACCGGTACAAAGATCGTAGTACCTGACTATAATGTCCTTTACCGGAAGGGCCGTGCGGAGCTTGTCCGCTACATAAGCCGCATCCGAAGGTGCATCGCAGTGGCAGATAGAAATTACCTGGGACTCGGGACGGACTATGCGCTCGCATGTCATGTCCACCAGATAATCTAAAGCCTTCCTGCGCATTCGCACTTTTCCGTGGACAACTATCTTGCCGTCATCATTCGCCTTAAGTATGGGCTTTATTCCTATAAGATTGCCGATCAGGGCCTCTGCAGGTGAAATTCGACCGCCTTTTTTCAGGTATGCCAGGTCGCCTACAGTGAAAATGTGGTTCATCTTCATCTTGTGGCTCTCATAATATTCAGCAGCCTCTTCAAGAGTTGCGCCTGAATCCCTGAGCCTTGAAAGTTGCATAACAAGCAGTCCCTCGCCCAGTGATGCAGACATTGAATCTATGCAGCGGATGGTACGGCCTTCATACTCTTCCATAAGGTCATTTGCCACAATGCGTGCAGCCTGTACCGTTCCTGACAGTCCGCCTGATATTCCAACGAATATAATGTCCTTGCCTTCCTTAACCACGGGCTCAAAAGCAGTCCGCAGCGTTTCCATATCTATAAGGGAAGTGTGTACATCAGCTCCCCGCCGCATTGCATTATAGAATTTGCGGCCGGCTTCCTCATAGTCGCGGCCTTCCTTGTAGCACTTGAACTTTTTCCCATCTATGGTACTGATATAGCTTATCATCCGGATGTTTCCGTTTTTTATCAGGTCATCCGTAAGGTTGCTCGCAGAATCCGTAAAAATCTCATATGTATAGCCTCTCATAGTTTGACACCTCATAAATGATTTCCGACTAAATCATAAGTAGTTTTCATTACTATGTCAAGCGTTTTTGTGAACTATTTTTCATCGCATCAATATTCATTTGTTCCGGTTCCACAGAGACAGTCTGCCCGGCAGACCTGTAAAAAAAGAGATAAAAAAAGACCCGTTACCATATTCCTAACGAGTCTAATTCCTGTCAAGAAGAGATTGTGCCATCATGCATCCCCTATCTCGCCTTCACTTATGCGTCCGTCAAGGATCTTAACTATACGGCCCGCATGGGAAGCTATCTTTGAATCATGGGTGATCATTATTATGGTACGGCCCTCTTCATTCAGCTCATGGAAAAGCTGCATAACCTGGGCGCCGGTCTTCTGGTCCAGGGCACCGGTAGGCTCGTCCGCCAGGAGTATGGTAGGGTTATTGGCAATGGCACGGGCTATGGCCACTCTCTGCTGCTGGCCGCCGGACAGCTGGTTCGGAAGGCTCTTTATCTTATCCTCAAGACCTACCTTGGTAAGCAGCTCCGCTGACCTCTGGTGCATTTTCCTGCCGTCCTGGTTGGCGTATATAAGCGCAAGCTCCACATTCTCCTGGGCAGTCTGCCTCTGCAGCAGATGGAAGGACTGGAAGATAAAGCCTATCTCCTTATTCCTGATGTGGGCAAGCTGCCTTTCATCCAGATCTGCCACAAGCTCGCCGTTCAGGATATATTCACCTGATGTAGGCGTATCCAGACAGCCTATGATATTCATAAGTGTTGACTTTCCGGAACCGGAAGGACCGAGAACCGCTAAAAACTCGCCCCTCCTTACTTCAAGGGATACATCATCCAGTGCGCGGAAGACTTCCTCGCCCATCTCGTATTCCTTGACTATATTCTTCATGCTTAAAATTATTTCTGAGTTTTCCATATTTTATCTCCACGAACAGGAACCACGGATGTAACTCCTGCAAAATCAGTCTGCCCTCAGAGCATCAATAGGATTCAGCTCACTGGCGCGCTTTGCCGGCATCCATCCAAATATCACGCCAACGCCTCCGGAAAATCCGAATCCCAAAAGTATGGCGGTCATTGAAAGCGAAAAATCAGTCTGCAGAAGCTTTGCCGCTATTAAAGCTATAAGCAGTCCAAGAATGATACCTATTATTCCGCCGCACACGGAAAGCACTACAGACTCGATAAGGAACTGAGCCTGTATCCTGAAGGGCTCCGCACCCAAAGCTTTACGAAGACCGATCTCTTTGGTTCTCTCCGTCACTGTAGTAAGCATCATGTTCATTATGCCTATACCACCAACCACCAGCGAGATGGAAGCGATACCGCCGAGCAGCGTTCCCATCATTCCCTGAACAGATGCCATCATGGTCATAAGGGATTCCATATTTATGATATAGAAGAAATCCTCGCTTCCGTTGTATATGTTTCTCAGGCCCTGCCTTAAGGCTTTTTCCACATCATTTACACTGTGACCTTCCTCAATATACACTTCCGCATTATCCACAAAACCCTTGCCGGACATGGAGAGCGCATTCTTGTAAGGAATGATAACAGTACCGTGATGGGTACTGTTATCGGACATGTAGCTGGAAATACTCTCATCCGTTTTCCTCACGCCCACTATGGTATATTCATATCCGCCTATAAGAATCTTGTTGCCTATTACCTGTTTGCCTAACAGGACTGTTTTTACATACTGAGGATCCACTACGCATACATAGACATCTCCGGACATATCCATTTCATTGAGACCTCTGCCGCCGCCCATGATATCCTCATTATGCTTAAAATAAAGATCCGTTTTTCCCTGGACATCCGTCTTGTCATAAACCTCGCCATTGTAAACTGAAGTGGATGTAAATGAAAGAGTAGGCGACACGCCATCTACTCCTTCAATTTCATCAAGGGTCTTTATATCCTTTTCCGACAATCCCTCCTTCATGGGGGACTGCATAGTAGCAATGGTAAGCGTACCTGCACCAAGGCCAGACATCTGTCCCATTACGCTTTCCGATACCATCTGCACTATTGTCATCAGGGCAATAACTGCCGCAACACCGATGACAATACCCAGCATGGTCAGAAAGGATCTCATCTTATTCGCTTTTATATTCTGCAGGGCCATCTTTATGCTCTGCCGTATTACTGAAATTCCAATCATATCTATCCTACACCTTCACGCTTACAGCAGGATTCCCCCGCCGCTTCGTATTACATCATCACTTCCACATCACCTGTCATCAGGGGGATATACACAATCTCATCCCCTGTCTTAAGTCCAGATGTGATTTCCGTATACATACCGTCTGTTACGCCACATTCAATGTCACGCTCTTCTGTGGTCTTGTGATCCGCGGTGCATACAAGTACATATGCTGTTCCGTCATCACGGAGCTGTATCACATCATTGGGAAGTGTGGGAACATCATGAAGGTCATTGGTGACCAGATGTACTTCCACGCTCATGCCGCTTCGCACATCCGCATCTCCTTCAAACTCAACTTCGGATTCAAAGTATGAAACACCGTTCTCCGATTTTGCATTACGGCTGATCTTTGTGATCTTTCCGTCATACTCTGTTCCTACTGCATTCAGTATAACGGTAACATCTTCACCTACGGATGCGCCCTTTATGTCATACTCGTTGATCTTGATGTCTATCTTTAATTTGGAAAAATTGGTAATGGTAGCGACTGACTTGCTTGCTTCTGTCATAGAACCTTCTTCAACAGGAATGCTTGTAACCTCACCGCTTATGGAAGCCCTTATGGTGCAGTCATCAAGCTTTTCATAAAGCCTTGCAAGCTTAAGGTCATCAACTGAAGTGTCAGCTCCCTGAAGAGCTACCTGATACTGAAGCCTGTAGTTTTCAAGCTTCTCTTCCGTAGCCCTTACCGTTGCATTATAAGAATCAACAGATGCAAGGTATGCGCTCTGAGCTGATACCATATCGTCGTAAAGATTAGCCAGATTTGTTTCCTCTGTGATAGCCGTTGCTTTCGAAGCTGCCACTGCATTATTATAGTTTATCCATGCATCCTCCAGGTTATGCTCAGCTTTCTCGTATTCTGTCTGTGTAGCCGTATTATTGTTGTGACGCTTATTGTAATCTGCCAGATTAAGGTTTTCCTGTGCATTGCGCACGCTGAGATATGCACTGTCCACGCTGGTCTTTGCCTTTAAAAGAGTCTGGTTTATGCCGGCAGAATTCATGCTGACCGTGTCCTCATATTTTCTTACGGCACTGTTCATGGCTAGCTCTGCTTTTTCCATTGACTGCTCTGCATTGATTATCTCTGGGTTGAGTCCTTCTTCAAGATCCTTTTTGTAATTTGTATAATCGGTCCTTGCCTGCTGTATTTTAAGTGCAGAACCTGCCGCATTCACTGACATGGAAGTCTCAAGCTCAGCTATCTGGTCCTCTATGGACTTGCGGTCCAGATACATGATGACATCGCCGGGTTTTACCATGTCGCCTTCTTCAACCTCTATGCTGAGGATCTTCATATCCTTATCAGCAGGCATCAGCTCCTCTTCATCAACAGGCTTAACCACACCCGTAAAGCTGTGATATGTCATAATATCCCTATTGGTAACCACCTCAGTAGCCATCATTTTCTTAGATGCACCAGCCATAGCGGCCACAATAAGAATAATAATCACTATGATAACTACCGGGATCACAATCCATCTGATCTTAAATTTCTTTTTCTTTTTCATACTCTCCCTCTCATACTTCAAAAATATTTTTATTCTTTAATTTATGGCAATTGAATACATTTTCCTATTATAAGCACTTGAATTCTGTTTTCAATACGATTTACATAAAAAACACACATTGTTCATAATTACAGTTTTTGCTTAGCTATCGGTGCGGCATACAAATAAAAAACGGCCTACCAGATAAATCTGATAAGCCGTCTATAGTGTCTACACTGCCTTCCCGTCATTCTCCTTGAACATCTCCGCTATTGCTAACACCTCTTCCTTTGATTTGATGAAGGCATCCACAACCAGCGGATCAAAGTGGCTGCCGGCATCCTTCTTCAAGATGTCCAGTGCCGTATCGTATGCGAAAGCATCCTTGTAGCACCTCTTTGATACCAGTGCATCGAAAACATCCGCAACAGCCATTATCCTGGCTGCAAGGGGTATGTCCTCACCGGCCAGCCCTTCCGGATATCCTTTTCCATTCCACTTCTCGTGGTGGTAACCGGCTACATTCTTAGCCTCTTCCAGATAGTCCGCATCCGGCATAGAAGCTATAACCTGTTCTATTACCAGTCGCCCCTTCGCAGCGTGGGTCTTCATTATCTCAAACTCTTCATCCGTAAGCTTGCCCGGCTTATTTAACACTGCATCAGGTATGGCAATCTTTCCTATATCGTGGAGCGGCGCCGAACGGACGATATCATCTATAAACTGTTCGCTAAGCTGGTCCTTGTAATAGCCAAGCTCCTTCATCTTCCTTGCAGTTACTCCCACATAGGCTGCAGTCTTTCTTACATGGTCACCGGTAGATCCGTCCCTGTTTTCCACCATGTCCGCAAGCACAAGCACCAGTCCGCTCTGCAGTGCGGAAATCTTTTCATTGTTCTGCTTGTTCTCTTCAAAGAACCTGGTACTTTCTTCGGTGGTCTTAATAAGGGCACGGTACAGGTTTTCCACCTCATCACCGGTACCTATATCAAGCTGGGTGATCTTCTGTATGTTTTCACGTCTTGCGTATTCGTCATCGTAACCGAATCCCGATGCCACACGGGCCATTGTATTAAGAGGAAGCAACAGGAAGTACTGTGCTATCCATAGTGTAACAGCAACTATCAGCGCAAAGAATCCTGTGAAAAGACATATCTGCTTGTGAAGGAAATCCTTCTCATAACCTAACAGCCCTTTCATAGTAATGTCCGCAGCCGCATAGCACACACACTCTCCGCTTGAATCATATATAGGCTCATAGGCGCTAAGCAGCCATCCGTATGTATCATTAGATATCCGCGGTTCAATACGCTTGCCGCTTAAAAGATCCGGAACCACTGTCATAAAGGATTCATCAAAAGGAATGACTGTGCCTACCTTGCCTCTTGTCGCATAGTTAGGATCCGTATCGAATACCACATGACAGCCGTCAGTCTTTATCTTATATACATATACATATTCAACATCCGCAGTATTCTTCTGGATATCCTCAAGAAGTTTTTCCGTCTCCTTGTATCCCTCTGTATCTTCTCCATTGTTCAGATAATCATCTACCCGGTCGCCATCTACCACAGACGCTGCCAGAGCCGCAACACCTTCAGCAAGGTATGTATGCTGCTGCACCGAATAGTCCCTAAAGAGCATCAGACATATGCTGATACCACATGTAGCTATCGTAACGGATATGAGTATCAGGCAGGTAACCAGCTTAACCTTAAGAGACAGACCGTGTCTTGTTCCGCCTGTCTGTTCACCACTGTCTTCTTTTTTGACTGCCTCAGGATCCTGCATCCACAAGGTCATCTCAAACTTAGACCAGAGTTTTTTCGGGATCAGGAACAGTATCAACCGGACAAAACATACCGAGATTATCTTGTCGGCAAATTCTGCCAGCACTTCAGCGGTAAACCATGAGAAAAACTCATCCATACCTCTTGCGTTAAAGAATTCTATAAATCCCGCTCTTCTCACATCAGCCGCAGCACCGTTCATTACCCATTCGGTAGTTGCACCGATTCCCAGTGAAACAGTGGCTATAAGCAGGGTATAAAGTACAAGGTGTCTGTATTTTGACAGGTATCCCTTGGAATATGCCAGAGCCGTTATGATCGCGATGATCACGGATATGGGAGCAAAATAAATATAATCAGGATTAGTAAGAATAATTATCTGGTTAGTGATAAGCGCTGCCAGTATGCCGGGAATATAACCGCCAAGCGCTGATGCCAGTATGGTTCCCGCACTCTCTAAATAGAAAGGCAGGCCCATATATGTGGCCGTCATCTTTCCGCCAAGGTTTAGCATTATTCCGATCACACACAGAACTGCAGGCAGTACCAGCTGCCATCTGTGCATGTTCTTCATATAATTTATTTTTTTAATGCTGACTGATTTATTTTTTTCTTTATCCATTTCCGTTTATGCCTCCTGATATCATGCAGGATGATATCAATTATTTTCCGAAAGAGCCTTCTCAATAGAAGACTTAAGCCGCTCCGGTACCGGCGGTTTTAATATATAGCCTGCAGGCTTTAGCATAAGCACCGCTTCGATATTCTTCCTGTCATTGACGCCTGTAAGGAAAATAACAGGTATGTCCTTAAGGTCATCATCCTCCCTTATCATAATGAGGGTCTGCCTGCCGTCGCACACCGGCATCTCGTAGTCTAAAAGTATCAGATCCGGCCTATCCTTTCCTATGGATACCATCGCCTTTGTGCCTGAATTGGCAAGACTTATACGGTATTTGTCATCAAGCATGGACTTGATGCTGCGCAGTGACGCAGGGTCATCATCCACGAGGAGTATATGCTTGCGTTTATCTTTATCCTGATCAGAAAGCATTCCGTCTTCGCTCATGTCCAGCTTCCTGCAGACAGCCTGCAGTATATCCGTATTGTTAACAGGCCTTATGATGTTTTCACAGTTTACGCCTTTCAAGTGGGCAGAAAAACTGTCATACTCCCTCTGGGTTCCTATGGTGATAACCGGCACACCGGAGAAATCCTTCGCCAGCACATCAAAGATATTCATGTCTATCTCATAAACGCCCACAAGAAGTATGATCACCAGGTCGGGCTCCACGACTTTCATTATTGCGGATGCATGCTGGGTGTTTTCCATGCACAGCTGGACCCGGAAGTATTTCTGCATATACTCCGCAAGGTTCTTCATGACATCATTCATTCTTCCGATGATCAAAAGTTTCTTCATACTTCCTCCGTTTGAGATTTTCTTTCAAACTTTATAACAACCCGCGCATTTCGTTTATGATGCTGACTGCCAGTTCCTCATTAAGATCCATAACCGCCGCTCCAAGCTTCGGTATAAGTTCGTCTACTTCCGGAGCAAAACTGCACTTCTTCATCTTTTCCATTATCTCATCAGCACCGTCCACATCCAGCTCGCTGATCTTGGGCTCCAGCAAGTCTAACATGGCTTTCAGCACTTCCACATCTTCCTTTACGGCTTCTGTCTTTGCTTTAAGTCCCAGTCCAAAAGCTCCGCGCATCTTATCTTCATAGGATTTCCATTCCTTTATGAAAGGTCCATGGAGGGCTCTGATAATCTCTATATCGTTATTACGAGCCGCTGACTCAAGAACATTTGCCATTCCCGCAAGTGGCACTATGCCTATGGTTGCAGCCGAGCTCTTCATGCTGTGAACCTGTATCCTATATGCGGCTACTGGATCGTCTGCACTGCCATTGCCGTTCTCGCCGTCACCTTTTAATGCCGCGGCATTCATGTTTCCTGCATGGGTCACAAGATCCACATAAAGCTCCTGCAGCCTGTCAGCCTGGGCATTGATCACTTCATAGAAGGATTCAACGCTTCCGCGCAGCATATCCCTTTCAGGGAGATGGAGCCATGCGTAATTCCAGTCAAGGCCTTCCACATCCGGCAGGTCTTCCGGCACGGGATTGCCCGCAGTACGGCTGTCAGCCTTAAGCGCTTCCTTTTCCTCATCAGACAGAGGATGAACATATTCGGCAGGAAGGGCCGCCCGGAGCGTATCCTCGAGATTGCCTGCAATTATAGGCTTAGAGATAAAGCCGTCAAAGCCCATTGACATATAGGACTCTTTTGCGCCGGACATAACATTCGCAGTGAGAACATAAATGGGTATGCCATTGCAGCATTCCATTTTCCTCATGCGCTGCATGGTCTCCACGCCGTCCATCTCCGGCATCATGTGGTCCATAAATATCACATCGTAGTGTTCGTTCTCTACCATTACTAAGGATTCCGGACCGCTGGCTGCCTCGCTAACCCTTACTCTTGTAGGCTTTAACAGGTTCCTGAATACCTTGCGGTTCATGGAATTGTCATCCACCACAAGTACCTTGGCCTCTTCAGCGGTAAAGGGCTCGTAGCTTGCCGCATATACTTCTTCCGTCCGGCTCTTGGTTCCGATATAGCCTATGGGCGTACTGTCTATGACTTTCTGGTCCAGGTCAAAATAGAATTTTGAACCCTTTCCATATATGCTGCTTACTTCCAGCCTGCTTCCCATAAGCTTAAGGAGCTTCACGGTTATGGTCATTCCAAGGCCAGTGCCCTCGATGCTGCGGTTCCTGCCCTCTTCTATCCTGCGGTACTCCTCAAAGAGTTTCGGCAGGTCTTCTTCCTTTATGCCTATACCGGTGTCTTCCACCTCCACATGCAGGCGTATCTTCTCGCCGCTCCTTGCACCCTTTATCCTAAACCACACCGTGCCGGTCATAGTATATTTCACGGCATTCGTAAGGATATTGGTTATTACCTGTCTGATGCGCACATCGTCACCGTACAGGACTTTAGGCAGGTCGGGATCTATCTCCAGCTCAAGCTTTATGTCCTTGGCCTGGGCGCGCTGGGATGTCAGGTTCACAAGATCCTGGATCAGCTTTTTCATTCCGTACTCAACAGGAACGATCTCCATCTTGCCTGATTCTATCTTTGTGGTATCAAGGATATCATTAATTAGCGAAAGCAATACATTGCCGGCATCATATATGTCACGGGCATATGCCCTGATGTCCGGATCCCTGCTTTCCCTGAGTATCATCTCGTCCATTCCCATTACGGCATTTATGGGAGTCCTGATCTCATGGGACATCTGCGCCAGGAATTTTGACTTAGCCTGGTTGGCATATTCGGCCTCTTCCTTAGCGGCCCGTATCTGGTCGTACTGGCGGTTGATGACGGCCATATTTCCCAGCTTGGATATCAGCCATACTATAAAGGCTATCATTATAGTTATTACCACAACTATGTATGTCTTGTAGTAGGGCTGTTCGTAAAGCCTTGCATCCTTGTGTATAAGGAAATCCATCTCCTTTTCCGGCTTCACTCCCGCATCATCCATTACCTGTACGGAAAACTTGTAGTCTCCGGGAGCCAAGGACGGATAATAGATGCTTTCCATTGCGGACTGCCTCATTATCCTTCCCTCAGTATCAACGCCCACAAGGGTTACCTTTACCAAGGGATCGGAAACAGTATAGTTGAGTATTCCCGGCGTGATCATCAAGCTGCCGGCACCTGCAGGTATATTGTAGACACCGTTCTCGATGCTGATGGGAACGCCTTCTTTTGACATTTCCTTTATTACTATCTGATAGTGCTCGTCAAAATTCCTGTACGCATCCGTATTAAGTATCTGCACGCCGTCAGTACAGCAGAAAAGCATGCGGTCTCCCTCCACGCAGTTGAAGGAATTTGCGGTAAAGGTGGTGGTAAGACCACGCTTGCTGTTTAAAAGCGCATATGTATAGTCTTCATCATTTTTAAGCAGGTCGTCTTCCCTGGTAACATAGAGTCCTGCGCTTGATGTAATGTACGCAGTGCCGTCTTCAGTTATGTACGCGTCATATACATTGTTATAAGGGAAGTTGTCCAGCTTGGTGATTCCCTTGTCCGAGTGGTAGTAAAGGCCGTTGCTGGTCACATACAGCCTTCCTCCCCTGCAGGCAACCATCTTCATTACGACACCGGATAAAAGTCCTTCGTCCCTGCCCCAGTGGCCCTTCACTTTATCATCGACTATGGTATATACTCCGTCACCGTCAGTTCCTACCCAAAGCGTTCCGTCCACAGCCTCTACTACTGAAAGTGCCTTGGGCACTGCCATGCCGTCATCCGCGCCTATGGTCAGAACCACTTTGTCACCGTCGATAAAATTAATGCCGGATGTGGATACTGCAAAGATCCGTCCGTCACTTAACTCCTTTGCCAGGCGGAACCTTGAGCCCAATACCGAGCTGTCAGTTTCTTCTGTAAATGACTTTTTATTCCCATTGGGATCGATGCGCACCAGTCCCTCTTCGCCGTATGTACAGAACCAAAGATTTCCCTTTGAATCCTGCATGATATCCCTGATACGGACCTCGCCTAAGTCCTCTAAAATTTCGTCGCTTACCCTTATGTTGTTCTTAAGGTCTACCTTTACCGCGCCGTTGTCCGTTCCAATGTAAGCATAGTCCCCGTCTATGATTATGGCGTTTACAACCTGCGCAGGCTGGCCTATGCGCTTATACAGATCAGAAAAAGGATTCTTTGAAAGCTTAAGTATTCCCTGCTTGCTGGAAGAAAACCAGATATTCCCCTGCTTGTCTATCAGAAGGTCCTCCACAGAAGTATTGAATCCTTCCATTGAAAGATCCTGCACTACGCCGCTTGCACTTACAAAGCATAAGCCGGAAATCGCAGTCACAAAATATCCGCCGTAACGCTCTGAATAATACATACGGTTAAAGCCGGACATATCCGTCTTGATAGTCTTTGTCTTTACGAATCCGCCATCCTCTAAGTGCAGGAACTCCATGGTATCTCCGGCGGTGCCCACCAAATAATGCCCTTCGCCCCTGTATGCCACGCAGGTATAAGGCTGGCCATCCGTCTTGCTTTCAAGGGTATAAACAATCTCGCCGTCACGCATAAGGAACAGCGTTCCCGTGGCAGTGACGCCGCATATGCTGCCATCCTCCAAACATACCATTGAATAAACTGAAGTAATATCCGTAAGGGAATCATAGACCGTGATATTCACATCATCGTTGCTTTCAATGACCTCCGCATCCACTTCCGTATCGCCGGCAGTCTGGCTTCCGGAAAGCGCATCGATCCTGCAGATATATGATGCCGTTGCCACATAGATATTGCCCTGGCCGTCTTCACAGATTTCCCTGATGGAATCAGATGGAAGACCGTCCTCAGAAGTAAAAAACCTGATGGTATCCCGGTAAGTATCATAACATGCCACACCGCTGTCATTGGTTCCTATCCAAAGGCGCCCCTTTTTATCGGTGCGAAGTACTATGGCATTGCTGATCCTGGGATCTAAATCCATCTGTTCAAAATTAGTGCCGTTATATCTGTAGAGTCCCGAATAGGCGCCGGCCCAGATGTATCCGTCACCTGTCTGAGTCACCGTATTGATCTCCGCAGAACTCAAGCCCTCATATACGCCATAAACGGTGGTCGCATAATCTGACACGAAATCCTCAACAGATGCCAGTACCGGCGTTGAAAAGCTGAGGGCTGTCAAAGGCACTGCTATGGCAACGATAATCATAGGTATCTTATTTGATGAAGATTTTTCCTTCTTTTCTCCGTCCTTTTCAGGAATCATGGTTATGCCGGCTTTCCTGAACATTACTATGCCGAAGGACAGGAAGATAAGAATGATTATCTTGTCCGGAATATTCACTATCAGCTCGCCGGCTATGCAGCACAGGCTCTTAAGGCTGATGTACTGCTCCATCAGCTCTACCATTGCGTTGCCCCAGTCATTGCCGGTCATTCCGTCCCTTATGAGCAGGTTAAGGGGAGTGGATGCCACGGTCATAACGATGCCTGTAAGCACGCTGCATCCCACAATGGTAAAGGAATCCATCCGTTCCCTTTTATATAAAATAAGCCCCACCACTATTGCGCCTGCAATACTTACCAGACAGTAGGACCACTCCCATGACGGCCATGCCGCCACGATGAAATTCATGATGGTGCCGGATATGGCGCCTCCTACCGGACCCAGTACTATTGCCACAAGGAATGTTCCTATGGAATCAAGGAATAAAGGAAGGTGGTAATAAAGGGCTATGCTTCGCCCCATGATATTGATTATCACCCCTAAGACAATCATCGCAACACTGCGTTTATTCAGCTGAAAATTAAACTTCTCTAATATGTCTGCCATGATGATCACACCGTTTAAAGCCAACACTGCATAAATTATACAACTTTTCGGCATAAAAGACATAATTAGCTATGTAAATCAAAAAGGACCGGCACAACAGTGCCGGCCCTGAATAGTTTTTATCTTTCTGCCAAGTAGGGGACGGGATTACTCGTCATCATCCTCATCGCCGTCTGCTTCGTCATCCTCTTCATCCCTATGGGGATCACTTACTCATCGTCATCCTCATCCTCGTCCCCGAGATCCTCATCCATCATGAAGTCAGCACCATGCTTTCCGATATAGACTGTTTCCTTCTCATCACCATCAAGAATATCCGGATCATATTCAATATCCGCAAAGATATCATCGGGATCAGACTCACCCGGCGTGGTGAACTCGCTTATGTCTCCCTCTACAAAAACGTCGCTCATGTTTACATAGCCCTGCTCGTCTGCCTCCATTGTCCTGTCAATGAAGCGCTCGATCTCAACATCAGAGAACAGAGGCTCTGCACGTCTGTAAAGCTTTCTGCTGATCACATTGCCGTCAAAGAGCTGGTCCATAAGCTTCTCGGAACTGTCATTTATCGCACATGTAACCACCTTTGTAGCAGGGGAATATCTCTTAGATGCTGCCTTCAACGCCTTCTTTACCATAGCTATCAGAACGACAGGGCCGCCCTTTCCGTCATATACAGCAGAAACATCCAGAAGGTCATCTGCTAACTTCTCGATAGCAATATATGCCTGTACTTCATCATCCTTGACATATGCCATGCTGATATCCTTATCAACCGTTTCTGCTGCCAGTCCGCCTTCGGGAACAGGTGCTCCTTTCTTCTCAGCATTGTCATTTGCGGCAGTAAGCCTGCGGGCAAGTACTGATTCAAATGGTGTTATCTCGCCATCAGTGATATCCTTATCCAGACTCTTGATAACAGGTGATTCAAGGATCTTATCAAGGGTAGTCATAAAATAAGCCGCATCCACTGCTGAATCAAATTCATAACCGCTTACCAGAAGGAACTCTGTCAGGATCTCCTGCTCCATTTCAAGCTCATTGTACTCGATCTCCACACGGGCACTAAAAGGTATTAGCATATTGTTGATACTTTCAATAAGCAGCGTACCTGCTCCTTTACGTCTTGCGGAAGGAGCAACATACAATGATAAAATGGTGAACACATAATCATCCGAAAGTGCTCCGGCAATAGCGCCATGACATATACCGTCTGAGAATGCTCCAAGAGCTGTGATCGGAGCACCGGCAGCTATCAGATCTGCCACTTCAGGGGCAAAGAGATTTCTAAAATACTCTATGTTGTTCTGCGTGATCCTTTTTACTTTCATATCAAAATTCATTGCCATATCAGTTTTCTCTCCTATTCTTGTGTAATAACTATCAAACCCCTAATTGTTTTCATCAGTTACGGCAGACCGCAGGCCTGCGGTCTGCCTTTGCTGATTACCCTTCAGCCGGTATTACTTCTTGCCCCAACTGAACCAGCTGCTTTTCTTCTCTCCCTCCGGTTTCTGCTCTACGGTCTTTCTTTGTTTAGCTTCCGCCTTCTTCTTTTTCTTTTCTTTCTCAGCCTTTTCTTCCGCTTCCTGCTTATCAGCCTTCTTATTCCTCTTCGCCTGCGCCTTTTCATTATCCAGACGTTCCTTCGCAGCCTTTTCTTCCGCTTTTTTCTGCGCAGCCTTCTGCTTTTCCTCTTCTTTCTTTCGCTTATCGTCTTCCTTTTTCTTCTCTTTGTCCTCTTTATCCTTATTCTTCATATAGGCAGCTTTTTCGCCTTCTGATCCATATTCAAGAACAAGATCCGGTACCTTCTCTGTATTCATTACATTAAGGACTGCATTGAAGTACTCTTTACGCTTCCTGCGGCTCTCTTCGATGATCTCAACCTTATAATTATCAGTCTGATCATTGCCCACTTTTGCGTCCACATCATCTCTGAAAAGTGTTCCGTCTGAAGCAACACCTACATAATCAGCATAGATATCCATGATCTTGGTGAAGCTTCTCATCCTTGCGATGAACTGGCCATCCATAAGAGCACCCGCAAAATCACTCATTTCTGCCATATCATCCTGGCTTACACCCAGATTGATCTTCTTATCACCCTTGAAGTGAGAGTTCTTTTCGTTAAAGGCCTGGTAACTGCGGAGTAATTTGCCGTTTTGCCATTCACCTCTGTGTCCTTCAGCCAGCATCAGATATGCGTTAAGCTTCTTAAACTCGATATAAAGCTCAGGAGTGATCATCTTGCGCACATCGTCTTCACTGGTAAGCTTGATATCCTTAAGTTTCCTCATGATGGCATTCATTTGACCTGCCATGGGTGCGAAGAACTGCATATCCTTTGCAAACTGGCGCCTGCTGAAGTTCTTTTCACTGCGGACGATCGACTTTACGTTAGCATCCTTTATCATATCGATCATCTTGGCATTCTTTTCCATCGCCTCAACTTCGCCGGCCTTATCATTTATCGGATACGGAGTAAAGAGATATTTAACATCTGCAAACTGCACTTTCTGCACTTTATCATTCACGCCGATAAACTCAGCAAGACCCTGGACAGTCGAATCGGTGACGCATCGTGAATACTGCTTGTTAACTTCCCTGAGGGCATTTGCAGCTTCCATCTCCATAAACGGCATCTTGGCTTCCTCGTATGCCTTTTCGAATTCGCCAAGAGCCTCATTCTTCTTAGCCTCTATCTTTAAGCCCACTGACTTATTATGTCTGTATGAGCCTGTAGAGAACTTAACAAGCTTCTCATATACGTTGTACCACTTAATGGTCTTGTCACGCCTTTCCTTATCCTTCTCAGCCTGGGCGAAATCAATACCCATGCCGGGCTGTCCGTACTCATCCACGCCCTGGGAGCTTACATAAGCCTTGATCATGTCAACGAATGATAAGTATGCACCACCTGCCAGCTTGCTGTAACGCCATTTCAGTTCATCCCTTACTTCTTTAGGCAGCGCATCACTCGCAAAGAATGCCTTTTCGGAGTTATAGATCTGTGCAAAGGCTTCTATACGGAGTGCATTCTTGTACAGATCCTTGAAGTTTGCTCTGATATTTTCATACTTGAACATGTCTTCAGTCAGCGTAAAGCTTAGGATCTGGTCTGTTGCCTGCTTCAGGAAATTGTACTTATTACCTTTCAGATAATCCATTATATCCGCATTGTTCTTCTTGAAATCCTCCTCGGACTGCTGGTTGATAGCCAGACCGTTCTGCTGTCTGTATACGTCACGAAGCAGCAATCTGAAAGATTTAATATCTATCTTTTCCGCTTCCTTATCCTTTTCCTTATTCTCTTCGTTCCTCTTGTTGATCGCCTCCTGCAGACGGCTGTCGGTATCAATATCAAGCACCCTGTACTGCATTGCAGTCGCATCCATAACTCCCTGTGAGGTCTCGAAGATCTGAGCCGCAGCATCCTCGTCTATCTTGTAGTTCAGCTCACCCAGACGCTTTGCGAAATCCATAGATATATTCTTTCTGAGCTGGAATTCAAAGTAGTCGTTCATTGCATTAGGACCGGCCTTCAGGCGGCGTTCTGCCTCAGCGATAACCAGTGCACGCAGTCCCTCTGACTTTTCAAGCTTGCCTTTCCACTTTTTCTGCTCAACAATATCCCTGAGAGCCTGCTGCCATTCACTCTGATCGAAGCCCTGGATATTCTTGCTCTTTTCATAAAGCAGGTTAAAGAGCTCGTTGGATGCCATTGACTGCTCAGCAGCCTTAAGCTCTGCGCTCTTCTGCTTTGCCTTCTTGAGAGCTTCTTCAGACTCCTTATATATAGCTCCAAAGCGCTTCTCCCACTCTTCCTTGCGCTTTTCTTCTGTCATGCCCACAAGTCCGAGATCCTTTTCGCCCAGCTTCTCCTCAAAATCACCGGACAGATTGTCCTTGAATCCGAAACTCTTCAGATACTTGGAAACAGCCTGATCGACAGCCTCCATGGCACCATTATTTAGGCGGGACTCCAGCATGTCCTTAACATCGGCATAGGTATCGAAGTATTCCTTCAGATCAGGATTCTTCATCAGGGACTTCATCTCACGGTAGCTCTGTACGATATTGAGATAATCCCTGATATTGGTATGGAAATGAGCCATCTCCAATGCGGCAGGATCAAGCTTAATATTCAGGAAAGCAGATATTCTCTGGTTAACGAACTGCTGAGCCTTCTCCCTTGCTTCCGGATCCTTTCCATCCTTTGCCTTACCAGCTGCAATCTTGGCATCAACACGCTCTGCCTCGGGTCTAACCTGATCTGACTGGAATTTTCTGATGGATGACTGTATATCAACAATGGTCTTGTCAGCAAATGCATTGTTGTTATAGCGGATAAACTTCCACTTGATCTGATCCTGGAAATGGCGGCGGCGGTTCTCGTAAACACCTTCGCTGAAGTACTCGAACGCGTTATCAGCACTGTAAACGGCACGCTGGTTCTTAACTTCCTGTATCAGTTCCTGAATCTGCTGCTCATCCTTTGTAAGTTCTCCTTCCTTCTGAGGATACTTCTCGGTGAGCTTATTCTCTGCATTTTCAAGTGCCTCACCATTCAGCTGGGACAGTGTGGTAACAGGCATATAATACTTAGGCTCAAGGGCACGCTCGAAGAAAGTTATCCACTTTGCTCCGTATTTGCGGAATGCATCTGCCCTTACCTCGGCATCTATTCTCTTCTCTTCAGTGTCGAATTCCGCCATCTTCTGCTCTTCAGTCATCTCATCAAATCTCTTGGCGAAATCGGTCAGACATTTAACCTTTCTGTAGGTCTTAAGGCCTTCTGCATTCATAAGCTTGGAAATACTGGTAATATTGAATTTTGAGAATTCCTTATAATCTATTTCCAGAGCATTGAGAGGCTGCTGCTCATTAGCCTTCTCTGCCTCAAGCTGCGCCTTAAGATTAGCCTGGGTCCTGGTCACCTTGCGCATCTCCCAGAAATGATCTGCCATCTCGGCATCATTAAGAGCTGCGGGATCCTTTCCAAGACCGTCCTTATACAGCACAGCATAGTTCTTCTTCCACTGAGGGAAATGCTCTACATAAGGGAATCCCTCTGCCTTAAGCAGTGCCTTTGCATTTGCTGTAAGCTCTCCCTCTCCGCCGCTGGCAAGGAACCTCAGGGCATTTTCATAAGCATTCATACGGTCCTGGATAACAGACTGCTTCTGCTTATTTCTGCGAAGCTCAACAATACGCTGAGACTGGAACATTGCCTTCATGATAGGGCTCTCGATATCGGTCTTGCTGAGAAGTGACTTTTCCTTCCCAAGGACTACCTCCCGAGCCTTAAGCTCGTCCATTACAGTGGTCAGGCGGTAGAACTTCTCAAATACGGTATTTATCTCTAAGCCCAGCATATGGAATGAGCTCTCATTGCTGGCAATCAATGTCTGCAGGCTTGCAACCTTCTGGCCCAGCTCACCGGTAACATCATACTTAAATACAGTTTCGTCGAGAGCCTGGTTCTTTTTCTGTGCTTTGCTTACCCTCTTATTACGTGCTTTCTTTGCATCATTCTCAACGCTGCCAAGAAGCTTGGCTGTTCCTTCATTGATAAGGCCGGTCATAACCTCCTGAGCCCTAAGCTGCTGCTCACGGATAGCTGCCCAGGATGTCTGGATATTCTCCTCGGTCATGGCATTCTTATCAGCCTCGATCTTTGCAAAGTGAGCTGCCTCTGCGTCCTTTTTGCGCTTTTCATAGTGCTTATCAGACTCATTCTCTTCACGCTCAATTTCAACAGGTTTATACTTGTAATCTTCACCTCCAACGATCTCGTGCCTGTTATTATAAGCCTTCTTAACTTCACCCTTGACTTCCTCACCATCAGGCCCCTGCTTAAGGCAGTGTATTTCCTTATGCCTGTTCATGAAATCCTCAAGAGGCTTTTCCATTTTAATAACAAGATGCTCTACAACATCCTGTACTGATTTAGGCAGCTTGGAAAACCACTCTTCCCTGTTGTCGTTCAAAAGAATGTTGAATCCCTTTATTCTGGCAAGACGTGCCTCAAACTCAACAGCATGCTTTGCATAATACTTGTCGGTAAGCATATCCATTGTGATAGGATTTTCGAGAACCATGCCCAGACACTTATTCAGGGTATCAATCCTGAGGGAACGTGTCTTTCTCTGGGTGATATGAAGCTTGCTTAATATCCAGTTGCAGCCATTTGCTATCTCATAGAAAAAGCTCTTTATAGAATCCAGAAGCCCGCCCTTATTGAAATAGTTTTTGAACATGGTCTTATTGGCACTGGGGGATGCAGAATAGCCGTCCATAGACTTCTTTCTGAAAGTATCCCATTTCCTCTTATACACATGCATGAAGGGGAGCAGGCCGTCCTTAACTGTTGCCTGAGGTATACCGTACTTGGTTTCAGCATTCTCATAGAGCTTTGATGCATAGCCCTTATGACGGTCAAGAAATCCTCTGCGGTACTTGGTATAGAAATCCAGATCCTTCTTCTCACGGATAGTGTTCGTATCAACTTTCTCATTGGTTTCCCTGCGGAGCTTATTAACCTGTTTCTTTTCAGCCCTGCGATCCTTCCAATAGCCTCTCTGTGACGGAAGCACATTTTTGAATGCTCTATCCTTCTCTGTCTGGGTCTCGTCAGCTTCCTCAAATTCCCGCTGGCTATATTGGTAAAGCATCTGATTCTGCTCACCCACGACCACACCTGTTTTCATGATCTCCTGCTGAAGGAATTCAGCATGCTGCTGAGCATCCCCCTGGCCAAATTCTTCCTGTGTCTTAAGCGGAACACGTGTAGTTACGTAATTCCTGATCTGCTCTTCATTGGCATTCTTCTGATAATTAAGGTTGTATTCTGTTTGCTCATCAACCTTCTGCAGCTTATGCATCATATTGTTGTCCAATGTGCTACCTCCTTTTTTCTCTCACTTTTAATTATCGGTCCTGATCTACTTTTCCCCGCAGGTAAAGCGGGTACTTTCCTACGTTGATGTCATTATAATCTCCCTATCGTACCCAAAACCGAATATTTTCCCCTTTTTCGACTACATTTTTTATTTTATATGATTTTTGTGATTTTTTACACAAAAAAAGGTGATTATAATGAGATATTTGGCAAAAATCACAATAAAAGTCCCCAAAATTATAACTGTTTCCCATAGAATAGAGACGAAAATGCCCATAAAAGAAAAAATCCGGGGGTTAAATCACCGGCAAAGCATAATTTTTCCCTGCCTGAGGGTACGATTACGGTACGCTTCCGGCAAAAAATGCCTGCATAAGAAAAACGCGGCAGAAAGATCTGCCCCGTTTTTCTTATTACTGCAATTTACTACTATTTACCCTGTAATGACCGGCTGTTCAGGCAGTTTCAAACGGCTTCCTAATTACCGTGTTCTGTTTTACGTTTTTTATACAAGAAAACCTCTGTTTGTACAGCTTGCCGCACTGTCTGTAGTAAGCTTCCCCCGGGAATAGGTCATGCCTGCGTAGATTGTGTCGGTATTCTTCATTATTGGCTCCGCGCTGTCCGATTCTGTAGCGCTGGCGTAGGCATCCCTTAAGCTCTTCATGATCTTTTCAGCTTCCTCGAGCCCTGCAGGGTCCCTGCGGATATCCGCCATTATCAGCTCCCGCTCCACGAAACGGTATATCTGGTATGTGCGGCGTGCAAGGTCATATTCCATATTAAGGGAGTCAATCAGTTCCCTGAGTACAGCCTTGGCATTCCTTATGCCGGTCTTGTAGGTATTCATGTCCTCAAGGGTGAATTCCTCTCCTGCGCGGCTGTTCTCTGCCTCTTTTACATAGGTAAGGAACATATCGTAAAGGATGACAACCATACGACTCCTGTTAGCCTCACTGATGCGCAGCATGAATTCCTGTTTCTTCTCGCCTGTCATGTATGATCCTCCTTGTAATGTATTAGTCTGTGCACTCGTTCAGTTATAGTTACTGCAGCAGCTGCAGTACCTGCTGGGGTCTCTCGTTAGCCTGTGCAAGCATGGAGATGCCGGCCTGGGTGAGTACCTGCTGTGTGGTATATTCGGTCATTTCTTCAGCCATGTCCACATCCATTATCCTGGAGTAGGATGAAGTCATGTTTTCCTCGGAAACCTTTACGCTGGCCTCGTTGTGCTCCAGACGGTTCTGGTATGCACCAAGCTTTGAGCGTACACTGCTGATATATTCCAGCGCGCCGGATATAGCATCTATTGCCTTTGATGCACCTTCCTGTGTGGAAAGATCCATTCGCAGGGGATTCTTGGGATCATCGGGGATGCCCATATTCTCTAAGGAAACCGTCCTGATCTGGATTGCCAGCTCGTTGCCCTCGTTTGCGCCGGTCTGTATCTTCATGGCGCCGATGCCGGTGATATCCAGCTCAACCGTGCCTGATGCACCTTGCGCCGCCGTAAAGTTCAGCTCGAATCCGCCGGTACCTAGTATCTTGTACCTTGTCTCTACCGGATTTCCGTTAATGTCAGTAATCTGTTCTGCAGTTCCGGTAAGGGTTCCTACATTAGGGAATTCCGGACCCAGGGCGCTTAAGTTTACAGTGCCGTCTCCATTAAGAAGCGAGCCGATATCTACTGTGTATTTTCCGGGATCCACATCCTCCGTGTAATAGTTTACCTTTACATCAGGATTGTCAGAGTATCCCTTCAGGTCAAATGTGCCGTCCAAAAGAGGCTGGCCGTTGAATTCCGTATCCTTTGCGATACGGGTAATTTCCTTCTGGAGCTGCTCTATCTCAGTCTGGATAAGCTCCCTGTCGTAATCAGTCTTGGTATCCGTAGCTGCCTGAACGGCAAGCTCGTTCATTCTCTGAAGTATGGAAGTAACTTCCGAAAGGGCGCCGTCTGCAGTTTCCACTACGGAGATGCCGTCATTGGTATTCCTGGAGCCTACGCCTAAGCCCTCTATCTGTGCATTCATGCGGTTTGCGATGGCAAGGCCCGCAGGATTGTCCTTTGCGTAATTTATCTTTAATCCTGAAGAAAGACGCTGCATTGACTGCGTCATCAGATTATCGGTACGGTTAAGTGCCTTGTTGGTGTGCATTGCGCTTGCATTGTAATTTATTCTCATGTTTTCCCTTTCTGCCGCTTTAGTGGCTGCGATTTCGGATCATCGTTAAGTCATTATGCCTCTCCAACTGTCTGCAGGAAAGTCTTTGCCGTCCTGTAGAGAGATGCCGTATCGACATTGCTATTATTTTTTTCGGCATTTCTGCCGGATAAATTAACATCAGCCCTTGGGGATATCGCAAAACTGAACTCACTGACACTCAGGCCGTTTTCCTCAAAGCGGGCCGAAAGCCTCTCTGAGAGTGCCTGAAGGGCATCAGCCGCGCCCTCCCTGTCGCTTACGGCAAGACCTGTCAGGCCTGTGCCGTCACCGGACATTTCAAAGCGCGCCTTTATACTGCCGAACTTTTCAGTCTTTAAGGAAATGTCCGTTGCCGGTGTTTTCCCGCTTCCATGCAGGATCTTAACGGTAACGGATGTCAGTGATCCGTCTATCTCCATGGGGATCTCGTAAGATTCGTTCTTTGAAAGACTTCCCGCTACGGAAAGCTGGGCCATTGTCAGGCTGTACTGCCTTACATCAATGTCCTCACCTTCGCCTGCGGAAGACTGTCTTACCACAGCCCCCATAAGGTTCATGATCTCATTATACACGGACTTGGCGGAATCCTCATTATCAAAATTGTCCAGGACTCTCTTGTAGCCGGAAGTTATAAGCCAATCGTCACCTGCATCGGCAGCGATCTTTCTTATTTCATCAAAGACCTCGCCCCTGTCGGACCTGAGGCGCTTAAGCCCCCTTACATGCTCGGCGGTGGCGATGACTTCGCTCTCCACCAGTTCCCTATATATCTGGGTAGAAGCATCGGCCGCATCCCTTATGTTCTCTGCCATGCTCTCAGCCTGCACCTGCCTGAAAGCCGTCTCTATCTGAGCCTCGATATTTTTGTCTATATTACTTTCCATTCCGCCGAAACCGTCATCCACGGACACATCCATACCTGCGCTGTGGCCGCTGCGGATGGCGGAAAGGATGTTGGTAAAGCTTACTTCCCTGCCCTGGGACAGAAGTGTGCCTATAGCGGCTCCGTCCTTAAGCTCTGTCTGGTGCATCATGCGGTAAATTCCCACAAAGGATTCAGCCTCTTCATCAGTGATAAGGCCCCTGTCCTGCATGCGTACCAGGTACTCGCTGTACTTTTCGCCGGTGTCCTCGGCCTCAAGGGCATCCAGCTTTTCCTCCAGCTCCTTCATGGAAAGCTTCATAGGATTGATGCCGTTCCGTATCATATCCAGGGTAGCTGCCGGATTCATTTTTTCTATTATATTGTCAACAACGCTGCAGGTTTCATTAACCAGCGCGATATTCTCGTCGCTTATCTCCATATGGTTATAGCCAAGTACCCTGGCTGCACGGAGATTGCTGTCGCTTGCCTCTATGCCAAGCTCCTTAAGCAGGCTGTCCGCATGGGCAAATGCCTTCTGTATGGAGTCGCCTAAGTCAGCCCTGACTTCAGTCTGCAGGCTTTCGTATGCCTCGCCTGCCAGCTCGTAACGGCTCCTCTGCTCACGCCCCCGTGCTGAGAAATCTTCAAGTGTGACATTGTTGATCCCGTAGTTTGCCCGGAAAAGTGCTTCCTCCTCGCTTGCAATGACCACACTGCCTATCACGGAAACGGGGAGCCTGGGCAGCTCGGAAACCGTCTGCATTGTTTCTTTATATATGGAAGCTCTTTCGGAAGCGATCACGCCGTCATCAGTTCCGAATTTCTTTTTATTAATCTCTGCCTCTGCCAGCTTCAGCTGATCCACCAGGTCTGAAAGCTCGGTGATATCTATATCCACGCCCATGCGCAGGATTGAAAGATTAGCCTCAACGGTCATTGATAGGCGGACTTCCTCCATGCGGCGGTAAGCGGTAATGTACTTTGCATCATTATTGAAAGATTCAGCTGTCAGCTGAAGGACATGAGTGTCTTCCTGAACGGGTGTATCCTGATTTTCTCCAAGCTTGGCTAATGCGCTGCTTACAGAGACCTTATCCTCTTCTGCGATGTCAGGCAGTTCCTCCGTAAGGGCCTCAAGGTTTTTGACATTGAGCATCATGTCCCTGTCAACCAGCTCACGGACATACCTTACATCAGATGCGGCGGTCTCCACCACATCCGCTGCCTTTATCGCTCTTTCCATAAGTGAACCTTCATGAACGGGATCTGCCTGCAGGGCACTGAGTCCCGATGCAACGGCGTCTGCTCCGGACTTAAGCAGTTTCTCATGGTCAATGGGGAACTCCATATCCTGCAGCTCACGCATAGCCGTGAAACTCTTCTCGTCAAGAACCAGGCCGTCATGTACCATCTGCTTTGCGATGTCATAGTTTTCACTGTCTGCCTCAAAGCCTGCAGACCTGATGATCTTCTCGATCTGGTTCTTAATGGTCTCGCTGCTGTCAATGGCGCTGTCTGCTGAACCGGCGTTGATGCTTCCGGTTCCGCTCACACTGTGCTCAGCGTAATAGATATTCTGAATAGTGGGGGGAAGTTCATTTTCCACAAGATAATTCTTTACTTCATGTGAAGGTGCCTCCAGGCTTTCTGCCATATCCACAAGCTCCTTCATATCCTTCACATTTATTTCAGTAGCCGGAACACCTGCGGCGTGAAGGCTCTCAGAGATTTCATTTGCCATTGTCACGCTTCCGGTCACGGCTTCCAGCTGCTCAGCTGTCAGATCATCATTGTAGCCTTTTATGACTACGCCGGACTTAGCCATGGTAATCTTTATCTCGTCGGCAATTGTGACAGCCTCTTCCGGATCCATCTCACTTAAGGAATAGCCGTTCTCTGCCGCTTTTTTGTATGCCTCATCAGACATGGTGTTGGACATGACTATCATCCTATCCTTCATTACATCCTCCGACACTCCTGACGTGACCTGTCTCAGTGCGGATGCCGCACTTTTCTTATCAGTATCCGTAAGCGGCATCATTCCCTGCCCCATGCCGTCACCGATATTAAGGGTAAAGCCTGCGGCTCCGGATTTCGCAACAGCCTCGTGGTCCTTGACCTTATTTGAATTATTTAATGTATGCGTCAGTGCGTCCGCACCGTAATTATTGCTGTTCCTGTTATGCTGTATGATGTTGCCGATCTCGTTGCCGTTCATGTACACACCCCAATCTGATCATGTATTATTTTCCCCACAATCACATTATATCACCCTATGGGGAATCCCTGTCCTGCATTGCGTTGCTTTTTAAGAATGCTTACACGCAAAAATACTACAGGACTGCTCCTGTAGTATTTATTTCGGCTAAAACCGTAAGATAATTAACTGCCCTGTATTTCAGACCTTTTTATATAAACTTCCCACTCACAATACTATACAGAACGACACTCGCACATGTTTCGGAACAATCACGATGCGGTTTTAGCTCCGGGGAAATCCAGTGCTTACAGCCCGTTATTAACCGTTGTAGGGTTGCGAGACGACGCGCTTTTGGTCGGCTCGCATACTACGGGTAATTACGGGCTGTTAGCGATTAGTTTCCCGGAGCGTTGCATCGGTTCCGGAACGGTGCGAGTTGTCGTTCGGATTTCATAGACTGTATATGGGAAGTTTCATTCGTTCTGCTTTTCTTCAAAGAATGTGTTCAGCTTGTTCAGGCAGTTGATCAGCGCTTTCATCTCATCCTGGTCCAGGTCTTTGACCGCCGCATGTATCATGGCCTTGTGGAAATCCCTGTGGTGGAAGAATGCCTTCCGGCCCTTCTCAGTAAGGGTAACCAGAACCACACGCTTATCTTCCGTGCTGCGCTTGCGCTCTATGTAGCCCTTTTTCTCCAGGCTGTTCATATTGACCGTAAGCGTGCCCACCGTCACCAAAAGCTTTCCGGCGATGGTCGACACATTCTGGGGCTCCCTCACGCCGATAGCTTCCATAATGTGCATGTCGTTATTCGAAATATCGCGGAACTCTTCAGTGATGACTGCTTTGGATTCCGCATTCATCACACGGTTAAACAGATTAACCATCAATTCATTTAATTCTACTGCACCGCCCTTTCTTGCCATTTTATCCCTCACTTATCTGACCGGTGTCTGTCATTCCATTACTATTTACATATTACCACTTCAGCACGCAGGCGCCATAGGTAAGTCCGCCGCCAAATCCTGAAAGCACCATGGTGTCTCCATCCTTTAACTTTCCGCTTTTATTCAGTTCATCAAGCAGCAGCGGTATTGAAGCTGACGAAGTATTGCCGGTCTTTTCAATATTCACAGGGAAATGGTCCATGCCAACTCCCAGCCTCTTTGATATTGCCTCTATGATGCGGATGTTTGCCTGATGCAGTACGAAATGATCAACATCCGATGCTTTCAGACCGGCATCAGAGAGGACTTTTTCAATACAGTCGGGCACCTGGCGCACCGCAAATTTATACACTTCGGCACCATTCATATGCACGAATGCATCCTTACCTTCGTATTCATCTTCTTTAGCCGGATCTGCTTCTTTTTTTCTGAAATAAAGCACACCGCCCTTCGCACCGTTGCTGCCATGTGCCATGCTCAGTATGCCTCGGCCTTCTTCGCATTTTTCAACAAATGCCGCACCCGCACCGTCACCGAAAAGCACACAGGTACTTCTGTCCTCCCAGTTTATGATGCTTGACAGCATTTCAGCACCGATAATCAGAGCATTTCTGTGCATTCCCGATGAAATATAGGCAGCCGCAGTCTGAAGGGCAAAAAGAAATCCCGAACAGGCCGAATTGATATCGAATGCCACTGCGTTATCCGCACCTATCTCCGCCTGCACTTTACACGCCGTACAGGGAACCATCACTTCTCCTGTACAGGTAGCAACAATTATCAGATCCACATCCGATGCGTCTTTTCCCGCATCCTCCAGGGCTTTTTTTGCCGCCTCTGTTGACATGGATGCAACTGTGTCATTTTCGGCTATGTGTCTTTCCGACATGCCTGTACGCTCACGGATCCATGCGTCAGATGTATCCACCATCTTTTCCAGATCAAAATTCGTTAATACCTTTTCAGGCAGAAAACTGCCTGTTCCTTTTATAGTAACTGCCATAACTCACCTTTCATATCTGTTCAGCACTTTGAGAGTGCTGACGCTTTTTTTTCAGTATCCCGCCTTATCAGAATGCTCTGAATCTGTCATATCTCTGTGCTACGATTTCTTCCGGTGTCATTCCGTCGTACTTCCTTAAGAAGTCCATGATCTTTTCCTTCAGATACTCACCGATTCCCTTTGCGGTATCCTTGTCGGCACCGCCGAATTCCGGAATGATCTCCTCTATTACCTTGAGGCGCTTTAAGTCCTGGGCAGTGATATTCATCACTTCACTGGCTTCCTTGGCACGGCCCGCATCCTTCCACAGTATGGAAGCAAAACCTTCCGGGGAAAGGATCGAATATGTAGCATTTTCCAGCATCCACACTTCATTTCCCACTGCAGTTGCAAGAGCTCCGCCGCTTCCGCCTTCTCCTATAAGGATTACAAGGATAGGCACTTTAAGGGCCGACATCTCCATGAGGTTCCTTGCGATGGCCTCGCCCTGCCCTCTTTCCTCAGCTTCTATGCCACAGAATGCACCGCTGGTATTTACAAAGCTCACAATGGGACGGTTGAATTTCTCAGCCTGCTTCATAAGACGAAGTGCCTTTCTGTATCCCTCGGGCTTCGGCATTCCGAAATTCCTCTCACGGCATTCCTTTGCATTTGAACCGCGGATATCCGCTATTACCGTAACAGGCTGCTCTGCCAGGAATCCGACGCCGCCCACAATAGCAGGGTCATCCGCAAAGTATCTGTCACCATGGGCCTCCACAAAGCTGTCAAAAATATGCTCCATATAGTCAAGCGCCGATGCCCTCTCTATACGGCGTACACCCTTTACCTTTTCCCATGCTGACTTGTACCTGTCGAGCCATACACGTTCCTTCAGGATCTCTGTCATATGGAAATGGAATTCCTCACCATGGAAATCCGACCATGTGTTTTTATTGGTACATTTATGTGCTCTTATCAAAAGATACATTATCTTCTTAAGGCTTCTTCTGGGTATTATGCCATCCACAAAACCATGCTCCACAAGGAACTCCGCAGTCTGGAAACCTTCAGGAAGCTCCTGACCTATGGTCTGCCTGATTACTCTGGGACCTGCGAAACCGATAAGTGCCCCGGGCTCAGCCATGATCACGTCACCCAGCATCGCAAAGCTTGCAGTCACGCCGCCTGTTGTGGGATCCGTCAGGATGGTGCAGTAAAAAAGTCCTGCATCACCGTGCCGTTTTATTGCTGCCGATGTCTTCGCCATCTGCATAAGCGAGATGATGCCTTCCTGCATCCTGGCGCCGCCTGAACAGCAGAAGATAAATACGGGAAGCTTTTCTTTGGTAGCACGTTCTATTGCTGCTGTAACACGCTCTCCCACCACATGGCCCATGCTGGCCATCATGAAACGGGAATCACAAACACCGACTACAGCTTCCTCTCCGAATATTTTGCACTTTCCTACGGTAAAAGCTTCCTTAAGACCGGTCTTTTCCCTGGCTTCCGCAAGCTTTTCCTCGTAGCCTTTATAGTCCAGCGGATTGGATACTTCCATATCCGTGAACCACTCCTCAAAAGTACCGGGATCGGTTACCATCTTGAGACGGTTTCCGGTCTTTACACGAAAATACCCCTCGCATTCGTAGCATATATATCTGCGCTTTGCAACGATTGCCTTATCCACCATCTTGCCACACTTTGGGCATTTGATAAGGCCTGTCTCAACAGGCGCTTCTTCCTTTTTAAAGATCTTGCGGTCTTCCAAAAATTTCTGTAAACCCATTATCACATTCATCTGTCACACCTCATCAGTCGCCCACTGCAAATGTAAGCTCTGCCTTTGCGGCTGTTTCTCCATCTACTTTTGCCACAGCCTCTGCGATCCCGAAGGGACCTTTCTGCTTTATGATGTTTACCTCAAACATAAGCACATCACCGGGAACTACTTTTCTGCTGAACTTAGCTTTGTCTATACCCACAAAGTAAGCAGTCTTTCCCTTCCACTGGGGAAGTCCCAAAAGCGCCACCGCACCGGTCTGTGCCATTGCTTCTATAATAAGTACTCCGGGCATTACCGGATTTCCGGGAAAGTGGCCTGCAAAATACGGTTCATTAAAGCTTACGCATTTTTTCCCAACAACCCGTACACCGGGCTCCAGTTCCTCTATGGTATCGATCAGTAAAAACGGTGACCTGTGAGGAATTATATCCATGATCTCTTTGGTACTGTAAACAGACATTGTCCGCTCCTCTCTTCATAGCCGGCATCATAACCGGCAAAAGATTTTGTGATTATTCCGAAAACTTCTTTACAACTACTGCCGCATTGTGTCCGCCGAATCCCAGTGAATCCGACAGGGCATACTTTATATCACCACTGTATTCCTCTGCACAGTAGTCAAGATCAAGTTCTTCATCCTTTTCTTTGTAACCGACTGTCCTGTGCAAAAAGCCTTCCTGAAGCTCCTTTACGGTGACAACGAATTCCACTGCTCCGGCTGCACCTAACAGATGGCCTATCATTGATTTGGTAGAGTTGACTTTCAGCTTATATGCATGCTCACCGAACGCAAGCTTGATGGCCCTGGTCTCAAACAGATCGTTATAATGAGTTGCCGTACCATGAGCGTTGATGTAGTCTACATCCTCAGGCTTTATGCCGGCATCAGCCATTGCAAATTTCATCGCCATTGCAGCACCGGAACCGTCTTCCGCAGGGGAAGTAATGTGATAAGCATCGGCTGTTGCACCATATCCGACTAACTCGGCAAGTATCTTTGCACCGCGATTCTTCGCATGCTCATATTCTTCCAGAACAACTATGCCTGCACCTTCACCCATTACAAAACCGCTTCTTCTCGCATCAAAGGGAAGTGAGCAGCTATTCGGATCATCTGAAGTGCTGAGCGCAGTAAGTGCCGTAAAGCCCGCCACGCCCACGGGACTGATACATGATTCCGTTCCGCCTGCAAGCATAACATCCGCATCGCCGTACTGGATGGTACGCATAGCTTCACCTATAGAATGCGTACCTGAAGCACAGGCGGTCACTACATCTATATTTTTTCCTTTAAGGCCGTATGCGATACTGACATTTCCTGCTGCCATATTGGATATCATAAGCGGAACCATAAGCGGCCCCACTTTTCCGGGTCCTCTGTCTACGATCCTCTGATGCTCCCTTTCCACAGTCTCCAGGCTTCCTATTCCGCTGCTTATGGCACAGCCCACGCGGAAAGGATCCTCTTTTTCCATATCCAGGCCCGAATCCTTAAGCGCCTCGCCTGCAGCAGTAACTGCAAACTGGGAAAAACGTTCCATGCGCCTGGATGCCTTTTTATCCATGCTGAGAGTAGGATCGTAATCCTTTACCTCAGCGGCAAGCTTTGCTTTGTAATCAGTAGTATCAAAGGCAGTAATGGGACCAAAACCAATCTTTCCCTCTTTTACTGAGGACCAGAAACTTTCCACGTCATTGCCTATGGGCGTCACAGCACCAAGGCCTGTCACAACTACTCTCCTGTTCATCATATCTCCTCCCAATTTATATAGCCATTCCGCCGTCTACGCACAGCACCTGTCCTGTGATATACGAGGACGCATCTCCTGCCAGGAAAGCTACTGCTTCAGCAATGTCATCAGGCTTTCCTATCCTTCCCAGTGGAATATTTTCTATGAGTTTATTCTTGGCATCTTCCTTCATGGCATTAGTCATATCTGTCTCGATGAAGCCCGGTGCCACGGCATTTACACATACTCCTCTGCCTGCAAGCTCCCTGGCCACACTCTTGGTCAGACCGATAAGACCTGCCTTTGATGCACTGTAATTGGCCTGGCCGGCATTTCCCATGACTCCGCTTACGGAAGAGATGTTTATGATCCTACCTGACCTCTGCTTTAAGAACACCCTTGAAAAATGTCTTGTCATATTGAAAGCGCCCTTAAGGTTCGTATCAAGCACCTTGTCATAGTCATCTTCCGACATGCCCATAAGCAGTCCGTCTCTGGTGACACCTGCATTATTTACCAGGATATCCAGCTTTCCATACTTTGCAACTACTGCCTTTGAAAACTCTTCGCAAGCCTTAAAATCAGAAACATCACACTGCATTGCTTCTGCACTTCCGCCGGCTGCAACTATCTCTGCCACAGTTTCCTCTGCTTTTTCTTTGGATCCGCTGTAGTTAACTACCACTGTAGCACCAAGAGAAGCAAGTTTCTTGGCAATGGCTTTTCCTATGCCTCTGCCTGCACCTGTGACTAATGCTGTCTTTCCGCTTAACATCCGATTTCCTCCAATAACTTATCCGTAACTGTCAGCCCGCAAGAGATTCTGACAATGCCTCAAGCTCCTCGACGGTTCCAACATTGAAGACTTTTACTTCCTTATTAATACGCTTCATAAATCCTGCCAGAGTCTTGCCCGGACCAATCTCTATAAAGCAGTCCACACCGTCAGCGATCATTTTCTCAACACTCTGCTGCCATCTGACGGGTGAGCAGATCTGTGCTGCAAGAAGTTCCTTTATCCCCTCTGCCTTTGTGACAGGCTCTGCCGTCACATTTGTAAGATAAGGTATCTGGGGATCAGAAAGGCTTACCTGCTCCAGCTCTTTTGCCAGGAGTTCCGAAGCTTCCTTAAGAAGTGCCGAATGGAAAGGACCGCTTACATTCAGTGGAACACAACGCTTTGCGCCTGCTGCCTGACATTCCTCAGCAGCCTTGTCTACAGCTTCCTTCGCACCTGTAATAACAATCTGTCCGGGACAGTTGTAGTTTGCAACGGATACAGGCTTTCCTGTTTCCCCGGCAATCTTTTTGCATGCAGCGTCGGCCTGCTCAGGTGAAAGTCCAAGCACTGCTGTCATACCGCCTCCGTTGGGATAAGCGTTCTGCATGTATATCCCGCGCTTACGAACTACAGGAAAAATATCCGCAGGCTCCATTACCCCTGATGCTGCAAGTGCTGCGTACTCACCAAGACTTAAGCCGGCACAAACATCAGCCTTTATTCCCTTTGAAACTACCGCTTTCCACATGGCAAGCTCTGCAGTGATCATGGCTATCTGTGTATACTCCGTCTGATTCAGATCATCATTTTCACTAAAGCAGAGTGCCTCGATATCAAGCCCCGTAGCCTCAGAAGACTTTTTGAATATCTCCTGTGACTCTTCATGTTTTTCAAAAAAATCCTTTCCCATGCCGGGATACTGAGCCCCCTGGCCCGGGAAGATAAATGCTGTCTTTCCCATGTTTCCTCTTTCCTTTATTACAACCATTCAGAATCTCTATGTTCTTTCAGATGCCATCTCCCGAACAGTTACTTCTTTTAGTAGCTGTTCTTACTCCTTCGGTTCTTCCGGTTACGGAAGCCCACATTGAAAGATTTGCTTCGCTAATGTCGGGCTGCCATTACCATATTTGCTCTTTAATACACCCGAACCAACAAGTGCATCAGACTATCTCTAATAGTTACTCGTTGTTACTATGCAAGCTTCATAAGCTTCTCTGCTTCATCCGAGATGGATGAAATAATGTCCGCACAGCTTTCCTCGCTCTTTATGAGACCTGCGATCTGTCCTGCCATAAGAGTACCGTTTACAACGTCTCCGTCTATAACTGCCTTCCTGAGAGATCCCAGTGTCAGCTTCTCAAGCTCCATAAAATCAGCACCCTCACGCTCAAGCTTTACATATTCCTTGGTCATGCGGTTCTTGAGACATCTTACGGGATGACCTGTTGTAGTTCCGGTAACTACGGAGTCGATGTCCTTTGCCTTTACTATCTTTTCCTTATATGCAGCATGCACGATGGATTCCTTTGCTGCAACGAATCTTGTTCCCATCTGTATGCCTTCTGCGCCAAGCATAAATGCTGCTGCCATGCCGCGTCCGTCTGCGATTCCGCCTGCGGCCACCACGGGAATGCTTACCGCATCCACTACCTGAGGGATAAGGGCGAAGGAAGTGGTCACACCTATATGTCCGCCGCTTTCCATACCTTCTGCTACCACCGCATCAGCACCGGCACGCTCCATCATGATAGCCATTGCAGTGCTTGCCACTACGGGAATAACTACCACTCCGGCCTCTTTCCATGCATCCATGTACTTGCCCGGGTTTCCTGCACCGGTAGTAACAACCTTTACGCCCTCCTCTATGATGATCTTTGCTACATCATCAGCGTTGGGATTGAGAAGCATGACATTGACGCCGAAAGGCTTATCTGTCAGCTCCTTGCACTTCTTTATTTCTTCGCGGACCACTTCTGCAGGTGCAGAAGCAGCTCCGATGATTCCAAGTCCGCCGGCATTCGATACTGCTGCAGCCAGATTGTGCTCAGCCACCCATGCCATGCCCCCCTGTATGATGGGGTATTCAGTTTTAAGTAAATCTGTTATCCTGTTCTTCATTTTTCTCTTTCTGCTTTCCGCCGCTTTTTTATCCGTCTATGTTCAGACAAACTAAAAGCTCATGAGCTGCTCGCAATTTTGATTATCCCATGAGCTTTTATCCTATCTTCAAGCTGTTTCTTAGAGCTCTATGTTCTTCTCTTTAAGATACTCAACAACAGAGCCTACAGTTGTGAAATTCTCAAGCTGCTCTGAAGGGATCTCTACGCCGTACTCCTCTTCAAGTGCCATTACAAGCTCGAAAAGATCAAGTGAATCTGCCTCAAGATCCTCCTTGAATCTGCTCTCAGCAGTGATTTCCTTACCTTCAACATTTAACTTCTCTTCGATGATAGCGATTAATTTTTCCATTTCTCTTCTCCTTTGTTTGATTTTCAAGTATTTTGAATTTCAAAGTTTTTCTTGTCACGAACAAGAGAATAATACAATTTATTTTGAATGTCAAGATATTTTCCGGGATTTTATGATAAACATTTTTAACATTTTATGAACAATAAAAAAGGTCTGCCGCACTTAAGTAATCAGTACGTGACCTTTTTCTTCATCATGACCGTATACATGAATAATACGGGGCAAAGCGATATGTATTCATGCAGCCTTGCCTGATGGTGTTTAAGCATGCAGGTAAACTGTCACTGCACCTTGTATCCTGCTGCGGTAACCGCCTCTTTGCACATTTCCTCTGTGACGCCTTCACCGGCCTCTATTGTTACGCACTTTCCATCAAGGTCAGCGACTGCCCCCGTTACTCCGTCAATAGCCTTGAGAGCATCCTCCACACGCCCCTTGCAATGTGCACACATCATTCCATCCACTCCGAATTTGATCATTTCCGTTTCTCCTTTCGCTATATTACAATTACATTTTCCAACCTCTTCACACTCTTTTGATGAAGAATTCACACCACAAACAGTATCTTCATCTGATGATAGCATGCTGTCTGTTTTATTGCCGGCCGATGAAAAATCGTCAGTACGCCCCCCGGCCGCTATATCCTTATCAAGCCTGATACCCATAAGCCTTACTGCATTCAGGCATACGCATATACTGCTAAGGCTCATGCATGCCGCCCCCATCATAGGGCTGAATTTAAGTCCGAACAGTGGATACGCCGCCCCGGCTGCGACAGGTATCATTACTACATTATAAAAGAACGCCCAGAAAAGATTCTCTTTAATGTTTCGCAAAGTCCCCTTGCTCAGCCTGATGGCTCTGACCACATCCAGCAGGTCGCTGTGCATAAGCACCACATCTGCACATTCTATGGCGATATCCTTTCCTGCTCCCATTGCCATCCCGACCTCAGCGGCCGCAAGCGCCGGTGCATCGTTTATTCCGTCGCCGACTGCAAGGACCTTTTTGCCTTTTTCCTGAAATTCTTTCACACTGCCGGCCTTGTCCTCAGGCTTTAATTCATATCTTACATCCGAAACTCCGGCTTCCTTTGCTATGACAAGCGCTTTCTCCTTTTTATCCCCGGTGAGCATGACGGTTCCAATACCCAGCTTTTTTAAGATTGCCATTGCCCGGGCGGAAGTTTTTCTTACGGTATCTTTCCTTACCTCGCCCTCCACGGATACCGTACCGTTCGTGATGGTCCCGGTCTTGTCAAATACTGCCGTATCGATACTGCTTAACATCTGAAGCGATTCTGCTGTTTTGAAAAGAATGCCGTTTTTAGCACCAACTCCCATACCGACGGTAATAGCGACAGGCGTGGCAAGTCCAAGGGCGCAGGGGCAGGATATTACCAGCACACATATCCCAAATGAGAAGGCCGTGGCAAAATCCCTCGTCACAAAGAACCATATCGCAAATGTGACAATGGAAATGACTACTATCGTCGGAACAAAAACTGCAGATATCCTGTCCGCAAGCTTTGCGATAGGGGCCTTGGACGCACCAGCTTCCTTAGTCATCCTGACGATCTTCATAAGTGTAGAGTCTTCACCAACCGCCTGGGCTCGTACCCTGACATATCCGTCTATTGCCATAGTGGCGGAAATGACCTCATCGCCCTCAGCCTTATCTATGGCTTCACTTTCACCGGTGATTGCAGATTCATCAAATTTCGCACTGCCCTTCACTACTATTCCGTCAACAGCCGAAGCCTCTCCTTTTGATATGAGGATAATGTCGCCCTGCCGTATATCTTCAGCAGCCACCGTTTCTTCCGTCTCATTTCCATCCCTGTCCGTAATGATGCGTGTGATCTTTTTGGGACAGATATCGATAAGCGAGTCGATGGCATCCTTTGTTTTTTTCTTTGACCTGTCCTCCAGAAATTTTCCCACAGATACTAAAGTCAGTATCATGCCAGCCGAATCAAAGAACAGATTATGGGCGTACTGCATTGCCGATTCCATATCGCCTCTCTCTGTGCAGGCAAGTATCATATACAGTCCGTACAGACTGTAAACAAAAGCACATAAAGAGCTTAAGGAAACCAGCACATCCATATTCGTGCCGCCGGACCGTAATGCCTTGAATGCATTTATATAAAACCTTTTGTTGATAAACATGACCGGGATCACAAGCAATAGCTGTGTCAATGCATTCATGGACAGGCTGTGCTTTTCTCCCATGGCAATGACCATAAGGATGACCATAAGGATAACCGATATTAACAGCCCGATTCCCTTGTAGTCCTTATCTTTTTTTAAAGATTTTTCGGAGGACATTTCCGAAGATCCGGCTGCAGTACCCGGACGGTTCTGCGGCCTGCTACAGCTCTCCGCCCCGTAACCGGCTTTTTTTACAGCCTCCATTATCTCGCTTTCCCCGGTGAGAGACTCGTCATATGACACCATCATCAGTTCTTCTATCAGATTGACACTGACTTCCTCGACACCATTTATTTTACCGACTGCCCTTTCCACATTGGAAACACAGTTTGCACACGACATTCCCGTCACATTAAAAGATGCTTTCAATTCCCGCTCCTTGATTCATTGCAAATAGTCTTGCCGTTCTATAGTTACCCAAAACTAACCAACAAGGATATTCTACCATAAATCGTGCAAAATTATCATAATATGTACTTACTATGATTTCTGAATCATTATCTCCGGGTCCAATATCGATTATCACAGTATCATGATTTCACTTTATTTAAGATCGTATTCAAGCCTCACCGTAATAGTGGCAGTCTTATTTCTTGAGCTTGTATCAAATGCTCCGTCATAGGAATAGCTTCCGGTTCCAGAATTCTTTGCAGTTATCTGGAATACTCCAAGGCTGGAATTCTTAAGCTTCCCAAGCTTTGCGCCTGAATTCTTTGCTATAATATCAATTCTTTCCTTAGCATTGAGTGAAGCTTTATCAATAAGATCCAGCTTTAGTGCATCAAGACCAGAATAATAATATTCAGGAGATTCCGATGTCAATTCGACTCCCTGATCCAATAGCGTTGAAATCTCTCTGGATATCTTTTCAACATTATCCAGGTTTGAAGAGGTTACGGTAACATTCTGTGTAAGCCGGTACCCGTCAGGTTCGCATCCCTTGTAGTTTCCTTCATCATCATAGATATCCCTGTAGGTTCTTGCAATATCAACTGAATTGAATACTATCTCACTCTCATCAATATTGTTATCAGTCAAATACTTCCTTACCAGTTCAGCATCCTTTTTGATCTTGTTGTAGGCTTCTCTGGAGGTATCCGCATCAGATGAAAAAGATCCCCGCCAGATGATTATATCCGACTCAAAATCCACGTTTGCGCTTCCTGTCGCTGTGATGATGTGATTGCTTTCCGATCTGAAATGTGCCATTCCGAACGCTATAGCAGCACAGCTTATAACTATGCAGACCCCGATAATAGATGCGCTTAACCAGCTACTCTTATTTTTTTCCATTTTTATTTCTCCCATTCTTTTTTTTAGTTCATTTTTTTCTGATTATTTTATCATACTGTCTTTTCCCCGGGTAAGCTTCCAGCAAAGCTTCGACAGCGTAAAGTTATTGTTGGATAGAGAAGTAAAAAAGAATCACACATTATGCAATGATCAGACCGATAACGCCATCATTTTACCTCTGTACGACTTCTGTGTCAAAGTTCCCACAAGTGTTCTCTTATACAAAAGCTT
>JAGBLN010000032.1 GCA_017635395.1 Lachnospiraceae bacterium | reverse complement strand
CTGGCCTGCGGACGGCTCAGCCAGTTATGCGGCAGTGACGTTAAGGGCTCAGAAATAAAGCCAGAAGTTTCGGCAGATCATGATTTAGTTCAGAACAGAAAAGCATGGCTGGATTTTTTTTCATGCCAGGCGTCTTTTCTTTTGTTTCTGAAAGATGTTTATGATCATATATGTGCCGATCCGGGAGATAAGGCTTTTCTTAAAGGGATAAATAAAAGGCTCTATGAAGATGTGCTTCCCGAAAATTATCATTCCTCCTATGCAGATCCTGTGCATGCGTCCGGAATTTTCGGAGAAGGTGCCGGACAGGCTGTTTCACTGATTTCAGCTGAGATGCGTGCAGCCATACCTTCTGTTTTTGAAGCTGACGCAGAAGGTCTGCTTATCAGAATGGAACTGCTTCTGATGATCAATACTTCCGTGAATGATTTTTATACGGAAGCTGATGGCGACGAAGACGAGAATAGATTATTAAAGAATATCAAAGAAGACATTTATGTTTATGTAAGCGACTATTATGAAACCGAATGTGAAAAAAGGATATGTGCGCTTACTGAAACTAACTGCGGCATTGCCGTATCAATTATAAAAGAATATGCGGCAAATCCTCAGGATACGGATATACTCTATAGGTACGGCGAATACATCACGGAGAATGAGATAAAAACGGCAGAGTATGTTGCGTCCCTTACTGAAGCTGAAATAGAATCAATTGCAGGGACACTTACTGAGGGCTACCGGAGAGGTTTTGAAATAAGCGGACGGGACCTGTCAATAAAAAAGACTGCCAACATAAGGTATCCTATAGGCTTTGAGCGTATAATCGCAAAATCCATTGAAAATCTTAAGGCTATCGGGCTTGATCCAGTGGTATACAGAAGCAGCCAGAGCCTGTTTAACGGCTACAGTGTTGCAAAGAGCGGATTTTTCGGGGCAAATCCTAATCCGCAGTTTGATTTTGACCACAGGGAGGATCTGGCACTTGTCCTGGACGGACAGCTTGTGACCAGACGGCTTGAATGCCTGAAGGCTGCATGGGAAAACCATAAGGACAGTGCGAAGGTTCATGCAGGACCTGTAGTGCTTGAATGTTTCGGCACTAAACCTTTTGTTCCTGCAAGCTGCGCTAATGCGCCTAAATACAGCGAAAAGCAGCGCGGATTAAATGTCCGTTTCCGCACGGAAAGCGGCACAATGACCAATCACTATATTCCCGGCGAGGAACGGAGCTTTACAATTATGGCTCTGCCGGTTCACGATGTCGGGGAAGATTTTGAAAAAATCTTTGATGCTGTGCTTAAGATAAATACTCTTGATAATGAGCTTTATTTTAAGATACAGCAGAGCATAATAGATGTTCTGGACACTGCAGATCACATCTGCTTAAAGGGCATGAACGGAAACCGCACGGATCTTACCATTGCCCTTGTAGAACTATCTGATCCTGAGCATCAGACTAAATTTGAAAACTGTGTTGCAGATGTCAATATCCCCGTGGGTGAGGTATTTACATCGCCTGTGCTTAAGGGAACTAACGGCACCCTGCATGTCAGCCGGGTTTTCTTAAACGAGATTGAATATAAGGATCTTAGGATTGAATTAAAGGACGGAATGGTTTCTGACTATTCCTGCGCTAATTTTGAAGATCCGAATGAGGGCAGGCATTTCATAGAAGAGAATATACTTTTCAACCATAAGACTCTTCCTGTCGGAGAGGCAGCCATAGGAACGAACACTACAGCCTATGTATTGTCAAAAAAATATGGTTTTGAATCACTTCTGCCCATACTTATAGCAGAAAAGACAGGACCGCATTTTGCACTTGGTGACACCTGCTATTCACACAGCGAGGACATAAAGGTATATAATCCTGACGGCAAGGAAATAATCGCCAGGGATAATGAAATATCTATTCTCAGGAAAGAAGATGTTTCTAAGGCATATTTTAACTGCCATACGGACATAACCGTTCCTTACGATGAGCTTGGTAGCCTGACGGCGGTAGCATCTGACGGCCGCGAGACTGTCATAATCGAAAACGGAAGGTTTGTATTAGAGGGAACTGAGGAGCTTAACAAAGCTTTTGAACTATAAAAACATTATTTTTAGGAGGATGAAAACATGCCACAGGTGAGCATAGTAATGGGCAGCGATTCTGATATGCCCGTTATGAAAAAAGCAGCTGATGTACTTAAGGAGCTGGGAATCGAGTTCGAAATGAGGATAATCTCAGCACACCGTGAGCCTGAGGAATTCTTTGAATATGCAAAGACTGCTGAAGACAGGGGAGTCAAGGTTATAATTGCAGGTGCCGGAATGGCGGCACATCTTCCCGGAATGTGCGCGGCAATTTTCCCCATGCCCGTTATAGGCATTCCTATGCATACTGAATCTTTGGGAGGAAGGGATTCCCTTTATTCCATAGTACAGATGCCTTCCGGAATCCCCGTTGCAACCGTTGCAATAAACGGCGGAAAGAATGCAGGAATCCTTGCAGCAAAGATGTTAGCAACGTCAAATCCTGCCATACTTGAAAGGCTTAAGAAATTTACTACTGACATGAAGGACCAGGTTATGGCCAAGGATGCGAAGCTTGCTGATGTCGGTTATGAAAATTATTGATTTATCATAAAGTGATCATTTTTAAGCAATAATGTTTTGTTATTAAGGAGGTAGAAATGGATTACAAGAATGCCGGTGTGGACATAGAGGCTGGTTATAAATCGGTAGAGCTTATCAAAGAGCATATTAAAAGAACCACAAGACCTGAAGTACTTGGCGGAATCGGAGGTTTTGCGGGTGCGTTTGACCTGAAGAAGATCGCTCAGCTTGAGGATCCTGTACTGCTCTCAGGTACGGACGGATGCGGGACCAAAGTAAAGCTTGCTTTCCTGCTGGATAAGCACGATACCATCGGAATAGACTGTGTGGCCATGTGTGTAAATGATATTGCCTGCTCAGGCGGTGAGCCTCTCTTTTTCCTGGATTACATAGCCTGTGGCAAGAATTATCCTGAAAAGATAGCGCAGATCGTAAGCGGCGTAGCAGAAGGCTGTGTACAGGCCGGCGCTGCTCTTGTAGGCGGTGAGACGGCTGAGCATCCCGGACTTATGCCTGAAGATGAGTATGACCTTGCAGGTTTTGCTGTGGGTGTTGCCGACAGGAAGGACATGATCACTGGCGAGAACATAAAGGCCGGTGATGTGCTGGTAGGCATTGCGTCCAGCGGTGTTCATTCAAACGGTTTTTCACTGGTTAGAAAAGTGTTCCAGATGAGCACGGACAATCTTATCCGCTATAATTCAGAGCTTGGAAGGCCTTTAGGCGAGGCACTTCTTGAGCCTACAAAGATTTATGTTAAGGCGCTTAGATCCGTAAAGGACGCTGGCATTACAATAAAGGGCTGCAGCCATATCACAGGCGGCGGTTTCTATGAGAATATTCCCAGGATGCTTCCTGACGGAACCTGTGCAAAGGTTAAGAAGAACAGCTATGAAGTGCCTGCTATATTCAAGCTTTTACAGGATACAGGAAAGATTGAAGACCATGTAATGTATAACACTTACAACATGGGCGTGGGCATGGTTCTGGCTCTTGATCCTGCGGATGCTGATGCTGCCGTAAAGGCTCTTGAGGCAGTTGGCGAAAAGGGCTACATAATCGGTGAAGTTGCCGGCAGTGATGTGAAGGAGACTGTAATATGCTAAGGATCGCTGTATGTGTTTCCGGAGGCGGCACTAATCTTCAGGCCATAATTGATGCAATAAAGGACGGCCGGATTACAAATGCCGAGATTGTGTCTGTTATTTCCAATAAGCCTGATGCATATGCGCTTAAGAGGGCCGAGGAAAACGGAATAAAGAGCGTATGTGTCTGCAGGAAGGATTATCCGGATAAAGAAAGCTTTTATAAAGCTTTGATGGATGCCGTGGACGGCGCAATTCCTGATCTGGTGGTGCTTGCAGGCTTTATGGTGGTGCTTCCGCCTGAAATGATAAGGAAATATCAGCGCAAGATCATCAATATCCATCCTTCGCTGATACCTTCATTCTGTGGTGACGGTTTTTACGGACTTAAGGTTCATGAGGCTGCTCTTGCAAGGGGCGTAAAAGTTACCGGAGCTACGGTTCATTTTGTTGATGAGGGAACGGATACCGGCCCCATAATCAGGCAGAAAGCCGTGGATGTGCATGAAGGCGATACCCCTGAGATACTTCAGAAAAGGGTTATGGAACAGGCTGAATGGGTGATCATGCCGGAAGTAATAGACGAGATAGCAAACGGCGAGATAAATATAGGTATGGAACGGAAATGATAGGAGGAAGGGTTAGGGTATGAAGATACTTGTTGTTGGCGGCGGTGGAAGAGAGCATGCCATATGCTATGGACTGCATAAAAGCAATCGTGTGACAAAGCTTTACTGCGCTCCCGGTAATGCGGGCATTGCAGAGTATGCTGAATGCGTTGACATCGGCGTAATGGATTTTGAAAAGCAGGTTGCTTTCGCAAAGGAAAAAGCCATTGATCTTGTAGTGGTTGCTCCTGATGATCCTCTTGCGGCAGGGCTTGTGGATGAATTTGAAAAAGCAGGCATTAAGGCTTTCGGACCCAGAAAGAATGCCGCTATCCTGGAAGGAAGCAAGGCTTTTTCAAAGGACTTAATGAAAAAGTACAATATTCCTACGGCCGCCTATGAGACCTTTGATGATCCGGATAAAGCACTGGAATATATTGAAACAGCCAAGATGCCCATAGTTCTTAAGGCTGACGGACTGGCTCTTGGAAAAGGCGTCCTGATCTGTAATGACCTTGAAAGTGCAAAAGAAGGCGTAAAGGAGATCATGCTGGATAAGAAGTTCGGAACCGCTGGTACCAGAATGGTGGTAGAGGAATTTATGACAGGCCGTGAGGTTTCGGTTTTAAGCTTTGTAGACGGAAAGAACATCCGCATCATGACCAGTGCCCAGGACCACAAGAGGGCCGGCGACGGTGATACAGGACTTAATACCGGCGGAATGGGAACATTTTCTCCCAGTCCTTTCTATACCGAAGAGGTAGACCGGATATGCCGCGAGAAGATTTATCAGCCTACTGTGGATGCAATGAGGGCTGAAGGCCGTGAGTTCAAAGGAATCATTTTCTTCGGCCTTATGATCACTGCGGAAGGTCCTAAGGTGCTTGAGTATAATGCCCGTTTCGGAGATCCTGAGGCGCAGGTAGTTATACCGAGAATGAAAAATGACCTGCTTGAAGTTATTGAAGCATGTGTTGACGGTACATTAGGCGATGTTGAGCTTGAATTTGAAGATAACGCGGCGGTATGTGTGGTTCTGGCAAGCGAAGGTTATCCTGTTAAATATGATAAGGGCTTTGAGATAAAGGGCCTGGAAAAGTTCAGGGATAAGGATGACTATTTCTGCTTCCACGCCGGTTCAAAGTTTGCAGACGGCAAGATAGTTACAAACGGCGGAAGGGTGCTGGGGGTAACAGCCAAAGGCGCTGATCTCAAACAGGCCAGAGCAAAAGCTTATGAAGCAACCGAATGGATAGATTTTGACAACAAGTATATGCGTCATGACATCGGAAAAGCAATTGACGAGGCGTGACGATCGGTTGACATAATTTTATTATTTTATAAAAAAAGAGTGCATTATTGAAAATAATATGATAAAATCCTTATGTTGTGCATATTAGCTTATATTATGACCGGTATGCATAGGTTTTGAGTTATACGGAGGAAGAAAAACATGGAAAGCAGAACAGTTAAAAGCAACATTTGTGTCAGGATATTGCCTGCAATTTTTCTGGCATTTGTCATGATGTTTGCAATGCAGCTGATGGTTTTGGCCGCAGCTAATGAAGGTGATACCGTAACCGTTACGGCAGACAGCGTAAATGTACGTTCCAGCGCACCTGACGGAGACCCTGTCGGAAAGGCAAGCAAGGGTCAGTCATTTACCGTAACAGAGGTTGTTGAGGTAGGTGACTACACCTGGTATAAGGTTGAGAGTGATTCTCTTTCAGGCTATATCCGCGGTGATATGGTTGAAGTGACTGCTACAGCAGAGGAAACACCCGATGAAGGCGAAGCTCCCGAAGAAGGTGAAGCAACAGAAGAAGAGACAACTGAAGAGCCTGCTCCTGCAGCATCTTCATCAGCAACCCTTAACGCATTGGAGCCTACAGCAGATCCTGATGTGATCCCTGAGGGATTCACAAAGGTTACCCTTAATACCGGTGCTGGCTCAGTAACCGGCTGGCAGAACGGTAATTTCTATATCATATATGCTCAGACCATGGGCGGTGATCCTGGCTGGTATCTGCTGGATGCAACAGACAGCAGCGATATGATATGGATCAGATACAACAGCTCACTTTTTACTGCTGCTTCTACAGCTAAGACGTCATCCGGCAACGGATATCTTATAATGGCCATCGTATTCGGTGTGCTTTGCGTAGCTCTTATAATTGTCGTTGTTGTACTCGGCATGAAACAGTTTGGCGGAAATAATAACAGCTACGATGATGACGACGATGTTGATGACGACGATGATTTTGATGATGACGATGATGACGAAGAGGATGAAAGACCTGCAAGACGTCCTGCATCAAGAGGCGCAGCGTCCACAAGACGTGCAGCATCATCTTCAAGACCGGTAGTTCCCGCAGGCCGTCAGGGTTCAAGGCAGCCCGTTGGCTCATCATATCAGCAGGGCGGAGGAAACGGAAGAGTGAGAAGGGCAGATCCTTCAAGAAGATCTCTTGCAACAGCCCAGAAGCCTTCTAACATCCCTGATGATGATTATGATGAGGATGATTACGATGATTACAGCGAGGATCTGTCAGAAACCAAGGTAATGCCTGCAAAGGAGGTTGCTGAAAGAAGGTCCGAGAGAAGGCCTGAAGGCGGGCAGGTTCGTACTCAGGCAAGACGCTCACAGCCTGTTTCAAGATCTTCTGCAGGAAGGTCAGTACAGGGCGGGGCACAGCGCAGGACATCCGCACAGTATAATAAGACCAGAGTCAGAAATGACGAGGATGATGAGTAATTCTGTTTAGCTTTTTAAACGAATAATCAATTGATTTAAGGGTCTCATTCTGTTATAGTAATTATATAACAGAATGAGATTTTTTTATGTTTGACAGATGAAAAACGCTATATAAATTTTGCTGCGAATTGTGAATTTGCGGAACGTTTTAAAAACAGAAAAGGAGGCGGCATGAAATTCGAAATAGATCATAATTCTGAAGAAAGCAAGTATATCCAGCTTCATGACCAGATCATTATGATGATCGCATCAGGCAAGCTAGCTGAAGGAGATATTCTTCCGTCAGTTAGGGAGATGGCTGAAGTTCTGGACATTAATTTTCATACGGTAAACAAGACATACGCCATGCTGCGGGATGAGGGGTATGTTTCCATGGATCCCAGGGTAGGGACAGTTGTGGAGCTTTCTTTCAACAAGCGTGAGAGCCGGGCAAAAATTGACCGTGAAATAAAACTGCTTATTGCAGAAGCAAAATGCAGGAATCTGGATGTTGATGAATTACACCGTATGATTGACAGCAATTTCGGTAAGCTGTCAAAGTAGGATCGAACTGTACTGCAATATCATATAGGCAGAAAGAGGATTTATAATAAATGAAACAATATACTGAAGCTGCAAGTGCCGCGCTTCTGCAGGCTGCAAAGGCGGCGGCAGATATGCAGGCCGGTTATATCGGCACGGAACATATACTAATAGGCTTAATGCGTGAGGTAGACTGTACTGCTGCTGCATGGCTTAGGGCTCAGCACATTACAGAAAAAAGGATACTTGATATCATAGATGACGATGCGACATTTAACGGCGGAATTTCTGTTGGTGCTGTAGGAAAAAGCAGGGATCTGGATTATTCGGTTAAGGCTCTTGAGGTGCTTGACCAGTCAGAAAGCATCGCCTCTAAGATCGGTTCAAACGGCATAGGAACAGAAGCAATACTTTTAGCAATCGTAACCGTAAGGGACTGCACGGCCCTGCGGCTTTTAATTGCCTGCGGCCTTGATGTAATGGAGTTCCTAAAGGACATAGCACGGAATTCCTCTGCTATTATGGGTACAGGATTCGCTAACTATATAAAATCCGTAGTCAGAAAAAGAACAAATTCTGGTCAGAGAAAACCGGCCGCTAACCCTATGCTTTCGCAGTACGGCAGGGATATGACGGACCTGGCAAGAACAGGAAAGCTGGATCCTGTGGTTGGACGCAGGGATGAGATTGCAAGGGTTATCAGGATTTTAAGCAGGCGTACCAAGAATAATCCCTGTCTTATAGGCGAGCCTGGTGTCGGAAAAACTGCTATTGCGGAGGGTATAGCCCAAAAGATTGCATCAGCTGATGTTCCGGATGACTTAAAGGATAAGAAACTTATTTCACTTGACCTGTCCGGAATGGTGGCCGGCAGCCGTTACAGGGGTGAATTCGAGGAAAGGCTTAAACGCCTTATGAACGAGGTTGAAGAGGACGGAAACATCATTCTCTTCATGGATGAGATACATACAATTGTCGGAGCCGGTTCGGCAGAAGGCTCGCTTGATGCATCTAACATATTAAAGCCTGCGCTTTCCAGGGGCGAACTCCGTATGATAGGCGCTACTACTGTTTCCGAGTACAGGAAGTACTTTTCTAAGGATGCGGCGCTTGAAAGGCGTTTCCAGCCGGTAGTGGTGGAAGAGCCTACGGTTGAAGAGACTGTTGAAATCCTTAAGGGCTTAAAAGAAAAATATGAAACATATCATGGGCTTGTTATAAGCGATGAAGCCCTGCAGGCTGCTGCGGCATTTTCTGAGAGATATATTTCAGACAGGTTCCTTCCCGACAAGGCTATTGACCTTGTGGATGAAGCCTGCGCCGGAATGAAGCTTAAAAATGCAAACCTTCCTGCATCCCTTATTAAGACTGCAGAAGAGATAAAAGCTATCGGGGATAAAGTCTGCGATGCGATAATCGCAGAAGACTTTGAGCTTGCCGGAGAATTAAAACGAAAAGAAATTGCCCTTAAGGGCAAATATGATTCAGCACTGAAGCGTCACGAAGAAAAGACCGAAAAGCTGCTTGTCGTAGACGAAGAAACCATAGCTGAGGCTGTCAGTGTCTAGACGAAGATTCCCGTAAATAAGATTGCGGAAAAAGAAAGCGAAAGGCTGCTTAAGCTTGAGGACCAGCTGCACAAGCGGGTTATCGGTCAGGAGGAGGCGGTAAATGCTGTTTCCAGGGCCATAAGGAGAGGCCGCGTGGGCATTCAGGATCCTGCAAGGCCCATAGGTTCATTCCTGTTTTTAGGTCCTACCGGTGTGGGTAAGACAGAGCTTTCAAAGGCACTGGCAGAGCTTGTATTCGGAACTGAGGATGCGCTTATCCGTGTGGATATGTCTGAATATATGGAACCTCATTCGGTTTCCAAGATGATAGGCTCGCCGCCTGGATATGTTGGTTTCGATGACGGAGGACAGCTTTCAGAACAGGTAAGGCGCCATCCTTATTCTGTAGTGCTTTTTGACGAGATAGAGAAGGCACCTCCGGAGGTGTTTAATGTGCTTCTGCAGGTGTTTGATGACGGCCATATTACGGATTCGCAGGGAAGGAAAGTTTCCTTCAAGAATACCATCCTTATAATGACATCCAACGCCGGGGCAAGGAATATTATCGAACCGAAGAATTTAGGCTTTACCGCCCATACCAGCGAAAAGCAGGAATACGAACGCATGCAGAAGGGGGTCATGGATGAGGTAAAGAGGATCTTTAAGCCTGAATTCATTAACCGTATTGACGAGATGATTGTTTTCCATCCCCTTGGGGATAAGGAGCTTAAGTCCATCGTAAATCTTCTGTCAAAAGAGCTTTGTAACAGGGTGTCAAAGCAGATGGGCGTCAAGCTTAAGATATCCGCGTCTTTAAAGGACATGATCATCAAGAAGCATGTAGATGTGAAGATGGGAGCAAGGCCTCTTAAGCGCGCCATACAGTCAGAAATCGAGGATCCGCTGTCAGAAGAAATTCTTTCAGGACGGATAAAGCCCGGTGATACGGTTAATGTGACTGTTAAAGATGAAAAGGTGGCTTTTGTGATTGCAGAGGCAGATGTAAAAAAGACAAAGAAAAAATAATTACGACAGTCATATCATGATTATGGTATAATAGGACTGTTCACTCCCTGCAGTTTTGCATGGGAACAAGTTCATTCAATCATTCTTTCGACAGAGAAATGGAGGACATCATGTCAGTTGTAAAGGAACTCATTCGTACCGAAGAAAACGGAAAGCTCAGTTTCGGTGACTACACACTTTCAGAGAAAACAAAAAAAGAAGATTTTCAGTATGAAGGCGACCTCATGAAGGTCAAGACATATAAGGATATTACAAGGCTTGAAAAGAACGGACTGGTACTTTACGAGTCTGTTCCAGGAACAAGCGTAAACGATTTCAAGGAAACGGAAGACGGCGTGAACTTTGCTGTGGAAGGGCCTGGTGATGCACAGATCACTCTGGGACTTGCTGAAGATACATCATACAATGTTTTTGTAGCAGGCAAGGAAATCGGAATGATGAAGACTAACCTGGGCGGAAAGCTTGCCATCAGCGTAGAGCTTGCCGGAATGGGTGAAACAGAAGTAAAGGTGGTTAAAGCATAATATTGGCACCAAAGGCAAAGACAAAGACAGTATTTTTCTGTAAGGAATGCGGCTTTGAATCTGTCAAATGGAACGGTCAGTGTCCGTCCTGCCATGCATGGAATACCATGATCGAGCAGGAGGTTTCGGCCACAGTGATAAAGAAAAAGGGGCAAGCGGGCTTAGGATATGAGTCTGCTGCCCCTTGTGCATTATCCGAGATCACATTAAGTGATGAAGACCGTATAAAGACAGGGATAGAAGAATTTGACAGAGTTTTGGGAGGCGGGATCGTACCCGGTTCCCTTGTTTTGGTCGGTGGTGATCCTGGTATAGGGAAATCCACATTACTGCTTCAGGTATGCAGGGAGCTTGCCGGTATCGGCGAAAGCGTTCTCTACATCTCCGGCGAGGAATCAACCAGGCAGATAAAAATGCGTGCCGACAGGCTGGGGGATTTTAAGAAGGATATGCTGCTACTGTGCGAGACAGATCTGACAGCCATATCCGATATCATCAGGAATAAAAAACCACGCATTGTTATTATCGACTCTATACAGACAATGTATAACGAGGATATATCGGGAACCCCCGGCTCCGTATCTCAGGTGAGAGAGTCAACGGCAGTGCTGTTACAGCTTTCAAAGACGCTGGGGATATCTATTTTTATCGTTGGCCATGTAACCAAGGAAGGTACTGTAGCAGGACCCAGGATCCTTGAACACATGGTTGATACTGTGCTTTATTTTGAGGGCGACAGATATGCGGCTTATCGTATATTAAGAGGCGTAAAGAACCGTTTCGGATCAACAAATGAGATCGGCGTTTTCGAGATGTGGGAAAAAGGACTCAGGGAAGTAAAGAATCCTTCCGAATACCTCCTGCAGGGACGGCAGAGCGGTGCCAGCGGCATAGTGACAGGGTGTTCTGTGGAAGGGACAAGACCTATGCTTTTGGAGGCTCAGGCGCTTGTATGCCAGACTGCGTTCGGGATCCCCAGACGTCAGGCTTCCGGAGCTGACTTAAACCGTATTAATCTAATGATGGCAGTACTTGAGAAAAGACTGGGGCTTCATTTGGGCCAATGCGATGCCTATGTTAATATTGCGGGCGGCATGAAGATTGTTGAGCCTGCTGTTGACCTGGCACTTGCCATGGCCATAGTTTCCAGTTTCTTGAACATTCCTGTGGATGATTCCCTGATTGCTGTAGGCGAGATAGGGCTTTCCGGCGAGGTCAGGAGCGTTAGCCAGATAGAGCAGAGGGTATCAGAGGCTGCCAAGATGGGTTATGAAATTTGTGTGATACCTGAGGCGGGCGCAGACAGGCTGAAAGGCATTAAAGGATTAGAGAATATAAAGATAGTTCCGGTGGATTCCGTGAAAAAGGCGATAAGCATAATACAGAAATAATCCCATGAAAACGCAGGATTTTAATAGTTGTAATTTAATAGTACTAAATATGCTTACATGATGAAACATTTAACACATTGCTGATAAAAAAATGATCAAAGAAGAAATTTCAGACTACAAAAAGAATAAAAGCATCATGGTGGCAGGGCTTACCCTGCTGCTTTTTATGCAACTTGTGGCTACGATTGTTTTTAACCTGACCCAGCTGCAGTCCCATATGGGGTTCGACACATCATGGTCTTATCTTAAGGCTATTCTCATATGGCGTGAAAAATCCATTGTCTCTGATGTCTGGGCTGATACTACTGCTCATCTTCTTGACGGCTCGATAGTACCGGCATCGGTTTTGTACGGAATCACCGGGAATATTTATCTTTCCTATGGACTGTGCAATTCTTTCTTTGTGCTGATCCTTATACTGGTCATGCGGGATGTGTCAAAAAATCTCGGATTTGATCTGAAGGGACGATTAGTAACTTTAAATCTTATGCTTTGCCCGTTCCTTTGTAACGGCTTCAGTCCGAGGAATCTTGGATATTTTATGGTGCTTTTGTGCGGTGACTGTCTTTATAATGTGCGGACTATATTATTTCTGATCTCTCTTGATGTAATAATCTTAATGATCGGGAGGAGGGCGGATGATCCGGCAGATAAAACCAAAAGGTCAGATGTTAAGATCCGCATACTTGCAGCCATTGCATTTCTTCTGGCTTTCGTATGCGGAATGTCCTCGGGTATATATGTTTTTCTGACATGTTTCATCCCACTGATGCTTTATTCATTTGTAATGGCGATAATTAAAAATGATGCAAAGCTTATTATCAGCAGGGAAATGCTTTTTCCTTTTTCCGGGGGAGTGTGTGTCTGTCTTGGGAAAGCATTTCAGGCTGTTTTCATGCCCCTTCCTACGGCGGGAGACGAAAAGACTTGGACCACCATAGCTGATATCTGGAAAAACACCGGAGCTGTATTCCAGGGGTTCATGAAGCTTATGAATATCCTGCCGGTCACCAGGACTGTCACTATTTTTTCTGTTGAAGGTTTATTAAAGATACTGGCATTAGGGACAGCGTTACTCATTCTTACCGCCTTCTTATGGACACTGAACAAAAGCCGGGGGATATTGGTAAAAAAAGATTATGATGAACCGGTTTTTGTTCCGATTGTAGTTATTATATGGCATATTATTGTTTTTTCACTTTTTAATGTACAGTACGGCTCTCCGGTATTTGAGGAGAGATATCTGATATGTGCATTTATATCAGTTATGCTGCTTGTGGGATTTTGTATTTCCAATGCGGACACAAAGCAGCTTTTTACAAAGCTGCTGATGTGGGGACTTCTTTTGTCACTGTTGTTTACAGATATCGCATCAGATGGGATTTATGTGATGCTGACAAATAAGGACTGGCATATGGAGGAAGTTGCCGGCAAGGCTGATGAACTGGATGCGGGGATTGTCATATTTTGTGGCGATGACCTGATAGAGACAGGCAGAGCCATGCGTGTCTATGACTATGGACGGATATATAAATGTGTTGATTCTGACGGAAATATCGTTCACTGGGGCGATTATAAATACTATGATGATCTGAGTTTTTATGACGGAAAAATAATGTACGCAGTAAGCCGGGAAGATTCTGAACTGGCACCGGGTATTCTGGAAGGAGCAGTTTATTCAGGAACCTGCGAGCAGTATGATATATATATCAAGTGACAAAAGGAGGGGAAGGATGAAGATACTTATAACTAATGATGACGGGATAAATGCTCCCGGAATAATAAAGCTTGCCGAAACAGCAAAGAGATTCGGAGAAGTAACGGTGGTCGCACCTAAGGAACAGTGCAGTGCAATGTCTCATCATATTACACTGAGGGAGGACATAGCGTTTTCGGAATATGATTTTCCCGTTGACGGTGTAAAAGCATATGCTTTTTCAGGTACACCGGCTGACTGTATCAGGGCATCGTTTTTAGGCTTCTTACAGGAAACCGAACGTCCGGATATAGTTTTTTCCGGCATTAATGAGGGCTCTAACTGCGGTTTTGACATACAGTATTCAGCTACCGTAGGTGCAGCAATGGAGGCACTGTTATATAAGGTGCCTGTCATATGCTTTTCCCAGGGATATGTGGAATGTAATCTGCATGGCGGTGAAGGCTTGCTGACAGAGGTTTGTGATAAATACTTATATGATGTGATCGATGAACTGCTTAAGCATGAGCTGATGTCATGCTGCTGCTTTAATGTGAATTTCCCCAACTGCAGACTGGATCAGTATAAGGGACTGCTTTATGACAGATTCCCTTCCCAGCAGGCATTCTGGGATGACAGATATGTAACTTATACCGGAGAGGATGGCAAAACATACATCCATATGGCAACAGAACCTATAAAAGGCGCGGAGGAAGGAAGCGATATGAAAGCTCTGCTTGACGGTTATATATCCATAGGTTTTGTAAGAAATATGGTGCTTGTGTAGTTTTCTTTGGCGGTGATATTGGGAATAAAAGCATGAAAATACTTATAGTTAGCGACTCGCATGTGAATAATAACATTGTAATACAGGCTGTTCAAAAAGAAAAACCGGATATGCTTATTCATCTGGGAGATATCGAGAATGATACACATCAGATAGAACAGGCACTTGGAACAGAGAAACCATCCATATACATAAGGGGCAATTGCGATTACTACGACCGTGAGCTCAAGCCCCAGGCTGTATTCAATCTGATGGGGCACCGCTTCTTTGCTACCCATGGGCATATGTACGGCGTTGATTACGGCTATGACAGATTAGTGTATGCGGCAAAGGAGAAGGACTGCGATGTCGTGCTTTTCGGCCATATCCATAAACCTGTAGATGAAGAAATCGGTGGTGTCCGTGTCCTTAACCCCGGCAGCATAGCAAGGCCCAGAGGCGGTAGCAGCCGTTCATATATCGTCATGGAGCTTGAAGAGAACAGGGCGATGAGGGTGGAATTCCGGGATGTTGGGTAGATAATATCATCTATGCGCAGGAAACATATCAAACTGAAATTAATGAAATGTGTTAGGGAGAATGGTAATGAGAATCATTGATATGACCTGTCAGCACTGTGGAGCGTCACTTCAGGTAAATGATGAAAATAAGCAGGCTTTTTGCACACATTGTGGTTCTCGGTTCTTGATTGATGACGAAATCCGTCACATACAATATGATAATGCCGAGGAAGCTGGTTATGCTTTCGAGAAAGGACGTTTAAGAGCTCAAAATGAAAGAATAATACAGCAAGGTAATGCACGACGTCCTACTGCGCAGTTTCCCAAAACATACCATAAGCCCCAAATGCAAATGCAGCCTGATCCTTCAGATCAAAATGTTAAGAAAAAAAACAGTTTTCACCCGGCATATACAGTAATAGGTATTTTCTCATTGATTTTCGGTATTATTCTTATGCTGGTTTGTATTATATGTTTACTTGAATGTTTACTTGAAACCGGAAATTTAATTCAGATCATTACAACTATGACACCTGTTTTTTCAGTTGTGTTATTTATCGTAGTTGCCGTCATGGGGTTCAAAATAGACAAAACAGAATCTAACGCAAAGGTTATACCGTTCTGGATAGTTTTATAGTAAGCGAAATTAATAATTTCGCTTACTATAAGCCTCCGGCAGGATGCGCACGGATTTTGTAAGGAAATTTGCCGCTTTCAGCGGCCAAAATCCGGCGCAGCAAACGCCAAAACGAAAAGATTTTTGACGTTTGCTATAATATTAGCAATTATCTCAATTCCGTGTGTAAGGGTGGTTAATCACGCTCTCACATATGAAAAAGAAAACAGTCAAAGTGAAGAAATCACAGTCAGCGTCTCTACGGCACAAGAGGTGTATGTAGGAATGCTGATGTATGCGCCGGAAGAGTATATCGGAAAGACGGTGAGAGTATACATTGATAATCCTGAAAACAATAATGTAGCTGTTGAAAAAAAGGCAATCCATGAATCAGAAGCGAATTTCAGTGCAGGGATCTTCACGACAACTTGAAGAAGACTGCCGCTTTTACTATAATTAGTTTATGGTTTTGATGAGATAGATATAAACGGAGCGTGCGGGATATGGATATTTCAAAAAGAAAACTTCCTATAGGCTTGCAGGATTTTGAAGATATACGCAGGGGCGGGTACCTGTATGTGGATAAGACAGCATACATATACCGTCTTATAAATTGTGGCAAACCGTATTTCCTAAGCCGTCCCAGACGCTTCGGGAAAAGCCTGTTTTTATCCACCCTGCGGGCATTTTTTGAAGGAAAAAAGGAACTTTTTGAGGGGCTTGATATAGCAGAGCTTGAAAAGGACGATCCCGATGCATGGCAGGAGTATCCGGTTTTTTATATTGATTTTAACCGGGATGAGTATAAAAGTGAGTTTGCTATTGAGAAGGTGCTGGAGGCACATCTGGTCAAGTGGGAATCAGTGTATGATGTTGATCCCGGAAGTTTCACCTTGGCAGGCAGATTTCAGAATCTTTTAGAAACGGCATATAAAAAGACCGGCAGGGGTGCGGTCGTACTTGTAGATGAGTATGATAAGGCGCTTCTTGAGGTTTCGGATCAAGAAAGGCTGGAGCATAATAAAGCTGTATTCAAGGGCTTTTTCAGCACACTGAAAAGCTATGACAGATATATCAAATTCGTTTTTATCACAGGAGTGACCAAATTCAGCAAAGTGAGCATATTCAGCGACCTAAACCAGCTGAAGGATATATCGTTAGTCCGGGATTATTCGGCGATATGCGGCATTACTGAGAATGAAATGAAGGATGCATTCATGCCGGAGATAGAGGAACTTGCAAATGAGGACTGCATCAGTACAGATGAATGTATGCGGAAACTTAAGAAGATGTATGACGGCTATCACTTTAGCTATAATG
>JAGBLN010000031.1 GCA_017635395.1 Lachnospiraceae bacterium | reverse complement strand
ATATAGTATAATCTCCCTGTAAGATTTTATTTAGTTGCATAAATATATTTTACAGCAAATGCCGCACTTTTCGAAGTGCGGTTTTTGTGTTTGGTATAGAAAAAGAGGCTGTCACACGACTTTAGTGCGACAGCCCCTTTCTTTTGATCATCAGTTTCCATTCTGCCGTGCCATATCAGCTATACCGGCAGCATTAGTTCACACTCAGAACTGTCCGTTGTTATTATTAGGGGTATAGCCCTGGGATGTATAGTTGGGATTTGAAAAATTCTGGTCATCGAATCCCTGGCTGCCATAATTCTGGCCGCCATAGTTTGCAGACATACCTGCACCATAATTAGCAGAACCATCAAGATACATATACAGCTCTGCCTGTGTTGCATAGTAGTAAGGGTTAACATAAAAGATCGAAAGTATTCCACAGGTAAAGAGTGACAAAACCTGCCATCCGATAAAGGAAAGCAGAAGGATAAATGTATCCATCTTGTAACCGTCCATCATAGTGGAACTCTTTTCCTTAGCTTCAGCCCATGTGAGCGTAGGATCTTCAGCAAGAAGATAAGGCACCATAAACCATTCATAAGACTTTATCACACCCGGTATCCAAAGCAGTAACGACCACAGCATAATAAAAAGCGTCTTAAAAAATGTCACTTTTACAATGTTCATGTAAGAACCGCACTTAAATCCAAACAGCAGGTCTTCGCCCCTTGCACAGCCGTCAGCATTGTTGACCCAGTATTTCCGGCATCCCACTTCCAGCGGTCCCAGAAGAAACGACTTTATAGCCAGTGAAATTGCCATAATAACAAGTGTTGCTACCAGTATAATGCCAAGTACTATCAAAACGGTGATGATCACCTCTTCTGTACTCTGACTTGACGACCCGGTATTGCCAAAAGGATTTCCATAATTTCCGCTGGACCTGTAGCCTCCGCCGCCACGGGTTCCTACCGCTATCGTAGTAAGTAATCCAGCGCCCACGCAGGGCCAGTAATTGTTTTGGAAAGCAGCCATACCTCTGCTTTTTAGTTCTCCTCTGTCTATCATGCTCTCCTCCTCCATTTGTGTCCATTTGTGTCCGGGAGCTGACGCTCCCTAAACTGATTAACATAACACAATTAAATCTTATTAAATACCCCTCTATTTTGCAAGCATTTTCTTAAGAAACGCCCCTGTATATGAAGCCTTTACGCAGCTCACTTCCTCAGGAGTTCCCTTTGCTATGACAGTTCCGCCGCCGCTGCCCCCCTCCGGGCCCATATCGATTATGTAATCTGCATTTTTTATCACATCCAGATTATGTTCAATGACTACTACGGTATTGCCTCCGTCAGTAAGCTTCTGAAGAATATCAACCAGCTTCCTTACATCTTCAAAGTGAAGGCCGGTTGTCGGTTCATCCAGAATATATATGGTTTTTCCGGTACTCCTCTTTGATAGCTCCGCCGCCAGCTTTATACGCTGAGCCTCTCCGCCTGACAGCTCTGTAGAAGGCTGGCCAAGCTTAATATAAGAAAGTCCCACATCATACAGTGTCTGCATCTTGTCCCTTATCGAAGGCACGGCACTAAAGAATTCCAATGCCTCCTCCACGGTCATGTCCAGAACTTCGTAAATATTCTTTCCTTTATAGCAGACATCCAATGTCTCCCTGTTGTACCTTTTTCCGCCACAGACCTCACAGGGCACATATACGTCCGGAAGGAAATGCATCTCAATCTTTACTATCCCATCCCCGCTGCAGGCTTCACATCTTCCGCCTTTTACATTAAAGCTGAACCTTCCTTTTTTGTATCCTTTCGCCCTGGCATCAGCAGTATTTGCAAAAAGATCTCTTATCTGATCGAATACACCGGTATAGGTTGCCGGATTAGACCTTGGAGTCCTGCCTATGGGGGACTGGTCAATAGCGATCACCTTATCCAGCTTATCAATACCATTTATCCTCTTATGCTTTCCAGGAACTGTGTATGCACGGTTCAGCGCCCTTGCGAGCGACTTGTACAGAATTTCATTTATAAGTGAAGATTTTCCCGATCCTGAAACACCCGTCACACAGGTAAACACGCCCAACGGAATATCCACATCTATATTTTTAAGATTATTCTCCTGTGCTCCCTTTATGGTAAGACAAGCCTTGCTCTTCCTGCGAACTAACGGTATATCGATTTTTTTCTTACCGGAAAGATACTGTCCGGTAATGGATTTCTCACAGCTTATAATATCTTCCAGGCTGCCGCTTGCCACTATCTCACCACCATGCGAACCGGCTCCCGGCCCCACATCCACCAGAAAATCCGCCTGGCGCATGGTATCCTCATCATGCTCCACCACTATCAAAGTATTCCCCAGATCACGAAGTCCTTTTAATGCCCCCAGGAGCTTATCGTTGTCCCGCTGGTGAAGACCGATACTCGGTTCGTCAAGTATATAGCATACTCCCACCAGGCCTGAGCCTATCTGAGTAGCAAGCCTTATACGCTGCGCCTCACCACCGGAAAGAGTGGCTGTGGCCCTTGAAAGAGTGAGATAGTTAAGCCCTACTTCATTCAGGAATCCGGTCCTTGCCTTTATTTCCTTCAGTATCTGGTCAGCTATGATATGCTGCTGTTTTGAGAGGGTTAACGTCTCAAGAACATTCTGCAGTTCCCCTATGGAATATTCTGTCATTTCATAAATATTGATTCCCGATACGGTCACTGCCAGTGCTTCCGGCTTAAGTCTCTGCCCATGGCATTTATCACAGGCTTCTATTGACATGAAGCGCTCATATTCGGATTTTGCAGTCTCTGAATAGGTCTCCCTGTATCTCTGCTCGACATTTCTTATAAGTCCCTCAAAAGCTATAGGATATACACCATAGCCGCGCTGCCCCTGGTAATGTACATCCACCTCCACATCTGTGCCATACAGCAGAATATCACGGATTTTTTCCGGAAGCTCGCACCATGGCGTATCAAATGAAAACTTAAACTTTTTCTTAAGTGCCTGCAAGAGTGCATTAGAAAAGCTTCCCTCCTGATTTGCCGACTGCCAGCCCATGACCGCTATGCAGCCCTCGTTTATTGAACGGTTCGGATCAGGTATCATGGACTGTTCGGTAAATTCCATTTTTATACCCAGACCTGCACAGTTCGGGCAGGCCCCAAAGGGATTATTAAAGGAAAAGGTCCTGGGTTCCAGCTCGGGTATGCTTATACCGCAATCCGGGCAGGAAAACGAGCGGCTGAAATTGAGCCTTTCTCCACCCACAACATCTATTTCCAGCAATCCCTCCGCAATATCAAGGACATTTTCTATGGAATCAGCCAGACGTCTTTCCACACCTTCACGTACCACAAGTCTGTCCACTACTACGGAAATACTGTGCTTTATGTTTTTATCAAGGGTTATGTCCTCATCCAGATCATAAAGATTGCCGTCAACCTCTACTCTGACATATCCGCTTTTCTTCATCTGCTCTATGACTTTCTCATGCCGGCCTTTCTTCCCCCGGACTACGGGAGCCATGACCTGGATCTTAGTTCCTTTAGGCAGCTCCATGATCCTGTCCGTCATCTGATCCACCGTCTGACGCATGATCTCCCTGCCGCACTTAGGACAGTGGGGTATGCCGGCCCTTGCATAAAGCAGACGGAAATAGTCATATATCTCGGTAACGGTTCCGACTGTAGAACGTGGATTCTTATTGGTAGATTTCTGGTCTATGCTTATAGCAGGACTAAGACCGTCAATCTTGTCAACGGCAGGCTTTTCCATCTGTCCCAGGAACTGTCTTGCATAGGATGACAGGGACTCCATGTACCTGCGCTGGCCTTCAGCATAGATGGTATCAAAAGCAAGGGATGACTTTCCCGATCCTGACAAGCCCGTAAAAACAACGAACTGGTCCCTGGGAATCTCCAAGTCTATATTTTTGAGATTATGCTCACGGGCTCCGGTTATCTTTATGGTTCTTGATCCCGGAAGCATTTTTGCATATGTATTTTTATCTGTATTTTTTTTTGCCGGCATGACAATAATCTGTCCTTTCCAAAATCATAAGTCAAACAAATGTTCTTATATGCTATCACAAGGCTTTCCCGCTTGTCAATCATCTTTCAGATGAATAAAGTTAAGCTTCACACGCTGTCACATGCAGGAAACATACCACACACATTGCCGGCCCACTACGGTGACAATGAAAAACTGCCATCTTGCGACGGCAGTTTTGATAGCTATCTTTTTTATTATTCCTGCTTTCCCGAAATTAGTTTCTGGTAGGAAGATAAGGAATGATTGCGCCAGCCAGCTGAGGAACAGGCATAGTCTGAAGCCATACATGGCCGGGACCTGTGATAACAGTGTTGTAGATTCCCTCGCCTCCGAAAAGTGCATTCTTAAGACCGGGAACAGTCCTGATATCCATTTTACAAGTTCCGCTCATTGCTGCAAGATATCCTGTATCGAGGATCATCTCCTGACCTTCCTGCAGTTCATATTCCTTAACATATCCATCGAACTCAAGGAAAGCGGTTCCCTGGCCGGAAAGCTTCTGCATGATAAAACCTTCACCGCCTGCAAAACCTGCGCCCAGCTTCTTCTGGAATGCAACGGAAAGCTCAACACCTGCAGTAGATGCTAGGAAAGCCTTCTTCTGTGCTATAACTTCCTGACCGGGTGCGATTTCGAAAGCCCTTATAGAACCGGGGAAGCTTGATGCAAATGCGATCATTCCTTCGCCGCCCTGTGCAGTATACTTGTTCTGGAACATGCTCTCGCCTGAGAACATACGTCCCAGCATCTTTCCTGCACCGCCACCTACTGTTTCCATCTTCATGTTAGGTGACATCCAGCTCATTGCACCGCTCTCTGTGATCATGGTCTCGTTTGCATCCAGAGTACAGATGACAACCGGCAACGGCTCGCCTTCGATTGAATACTTCATTTGTAATCCCTCCTTCAATTTGTCAAAATTATGCTATGGGGATTTCCCACATCAAGTCTAATTTTACCATGCCTGTGGCAAATTTACCACAATTTCTGTACAATATACTCCATTATATACGTCCTGCTTTTCACCCGTTATCAGCCAGATATTTCTTAAGTTCTATAAGCTTGTCCCTAAGCTCGGCAGCAGTTTCAAAATCAAGCTCCGCAGCAGCCTTACGCATGGCCTTTTCAGTTTTCTTTACAACATCCTGAAGTTCCTGCTCGCTCATTGATTCCGGATCCTTATCAAGAGTAGCTTGGGTACTTTCAATTGCTTTGCTTACGGCAATGAGTTCCCTTACCGCCTTCTTTATCGTCGTAGGTGTAATACCATGCTCTTTGTTGTACTCCATCTGTATCTGTCTGCGGCGTTTTGTCTCATCAAGGCAGATCTGCATTGAATCTGTAATAGTGTCGGCATACATGATGACATGACCTTCTGAGTTTCTGGCCGCACGCCCTACAGTCTGAATCAAAGATGTGGCAGACCTAAGGAATCCTTCCTTGTCTGCGTCAAGTATTGCTACCAGTGTTACCTCTGGAATATCCAAGCCTTCTCGCAGAAGGTTTATTCCTACCAGCACATCAAAAACATCCAGACGCAGATCCCTTATTATCTCTGCCCTTTCCAGGGTGTCCACATCAGAATGCAGGTATTTTACCCTTATGCCCACATCATGAAGGTAGTCCGTCAGGTCTTCGGCCATCTTCTTTGTTAGTGTGGTGATCATTACCTTGTTTTTCTTAGCAGTTTCTTTTTTGATCTCAGCCAAAAGATCATCTATCTGCCCTTCCACAGGACGGACATCTATCTCCGGATCAAGAAGTCCCGTAGGTCTTATTATCTGTTCAGCTCTCAAAAGCTCATGCTCAGCCTCGTATTTTGCAGGTGTGGCAGAGACGAAAAGCATCTGGTCAATGCGTGCCTCAAACTCGCTGAACTCAAGCGGCCTGTTATCCAACGCAGACGGAAGCCTGAAACCATACTCCACAAGAGTATTCTTCCTGGACCTGTCTCCGGCAAACATCCCCCCGATCTGAGGAATAGTCATATGTGATTCATCTATTATTATCAGAAAGTCCCCGTCAAAGAAATCAAACAAACAGTATGGCGGCTCACCGGGCTGTAAGCCATTCAGATGCCTGGTGTAATTCTCAATTCCGGAACACATACCGGTCTCTCTAAGCATCTCCACATCAAAGGCAGTACGCTCAGCAATACGCTGGGCTTCTATCAGCTTGTCATTTTTCTTAAAATACTCGACACGCTCCTTAGCCTCTTCCTCTATCGCATTGCAGGCTTCCTCCATCTTTTCCATGGACACCACATAGTGTGACGCAGGGAATATACTTACATGCTCAAGGGTACAAAGTGCCTTTCTCGTAACCGCATCAAGCTGGGTGATGCGGTCTATCTCGTCTCCGAAAAATTCCACGCGGATTATCTTGTCACCGCCCTCTGCAGGGTTGATCTCCAGCACATCGCCGTGAACCCTAAAGCATGCCCTGTTGAGATCCAGGTCATTGCGCTCATACCTTATCCCTGCCAGCTCCTTCATGACCTCATCCCTGTCCTTAATCATTCCGGGCCGGAGCGAAACAACCATGTCCTCATATTCCGAAGGACTTCCCAGTCCGTAGATACAGGACACGCTGGCAATAACCACTACATCCTTCCTCTCGGTAAGAGCAGCTGTAGCAGAAAGACGCAACTTATCTATCTCGTCATTTATGGATGAATCCTTTTCAATATATGTATCAGATGAAGGTACATAAGCCTCCGGCTGGTAATAATCGTAATACGACACAAAGTATTCCACCGCATTTTCCGGGAAGAACTCTTTGAACTCGCCGTAGAGCTGGGCCGCAAGGGTCTTATTGTGGGCTATGATGAGCGTCGGCTTGTTTAGCGCAGCTATAACATTTGCCATTGTAAAAGTCTTGCCGGAACCCGTAACCCCAAGCAGGGTCTGGAACTGATTGCCTTTTTTGAAACCTTCAACCAGCTTCTCGATAGCCTGAGGCTGGTCTCCGGTGGGTTTATATTCTGAGTGTAATTTGAAATTCATGGCCATTTTTCTCCCAATTTCCGTAACCCAAAGTGTGAACTATACTAACATTATACGGTTTTCGTGGGTACCCGATTTTATATCCGCAGCTACCATAATATTATCATTATAAGATTTATGCAAATTTATTTTTATGCACATCACAGTCAGAAAAAACATAAAAATAACAGACCCCTATTATAGGGTTGGACTTAGGGATTTTCTGAAACAGAAGTTTTCAAGCGACAATCTTCAAGCGGAGAGCAAGAAAACAAGCCATATAGGAACAATAAAATGTTCTTGCATGGCTTTTCTCATTTTCAAAGAGGTCT
>JAGBLN010000030.1 GCA_017635395.1 Lachnospiraceae bacterium | reverse complement strand
TGTTTGTAGGAAGGTTACCGGATTATATCCGGAATTCTCTGGTCAGAGCGTCATCCCTGGCGGCGTGAGATACATATTTAATCGCCTGTATTATTGAATTTTCAAGGTACAAGTCCCATTTTGGGTATGGGAAGTTTTAGTCACTGAGAAAAGCGGTTTCTGTTATGTGCGGCTTGCCTACGACAGCAGGATAACCCTGAATACGGTAATGTTTGACATCGGTGACGAACGCTGCAATGTTGATTTTAAGGATGGACTTGATCTGACATACTGTGATTTCAGGGATCCGGAAGAAAACAAATGGCTTTACCAGGCTTATGACGATTCCTTACAGGCCTGGGGGGATATCACCGACAGGCAGGAAATAAATGACGCGCTTTCGGTCGGTGTCGATGATCCGTATGTATATACCATGCTGGGCATTGACGAAAGCGAGTACAGTGCGTCCAATACCATTGGCAGCGTGACGATATTCGTTTACGGGTATGATCACAAGGATGAATCTTACAACATTTACGGTGAGGTAAAGGAAGCAGCACAGACTACGATAGAGTTTAATCTGGTTGACGACAGCGGACCGATCAAAGAACAGGATGTATTCAGGCTGTATAGATCGGAGGGCGGCAGCTTTGTGGACATCACACCTTCAGACTGTACGCTCAATGCTGAGCCTGGAGATGGTTCATATCTGTCAGTCAAAATGCAGAGCAGCCTCCTTGGTGCGCTTTCAGAGGGAGATTATCGTCTGGAGTATGGAATCTATTCCGTAGACTTCAGGCTTTCAGAGATGACCTACGAAGTCTGGTAAGATTCCGTTTGCCGTTCATAAGTAACCCCGCAAGTGATATAATATTTTAAGTGCTAAAGTGATCGTCCCATGCAGGACTGCCTGCAGCGGGACTGATTGCTTTGTATGAATTTATTTATGGGGAGGGTAGCCTATGCCGCCGAGAGGTCACAGTTCAAGTTCACACAGCAGCCGTTCGCACAGCTCACACAGGAGCTCAAGCAGGTCGCGCAGCCATAGCTCACGCAGCAGCTATCATGGACATAGTTCCAGTTCCCACAGTTCCGTCAGCCACCGCCGTTCGGGACCGGCGCCTCTTGTCAGGCCCAGGGTAAACCAGCCCAGGGGTTTTTCCGGTTCCGGCCATGTAACCAGCTACAGGTGCAGAAAGCATGAGTATGTTTTTTATCCGGCGGACTGGACTGATGTAGAGACAGGCACAGTATATAAAAAGGGTTACTATGATGAAAACGGTAATCATTATGAGACCCTTATCTTAAAACATAATCAGAAATATGAGAATGTTCCCCTGAGATGTGAGTACTGCGGAACTACCAGCGTAAGGGACTTAACAGATGACAATGAGACCATGACCTGTGAAAACTGCGGGGCAAATATGGTCATTGAAGCAATACTGGATGAGCCTGATGAAGTGGCATTAAGCTATGATTATTCAGTAATGGATGATGCACCTGTCTATGCCCGCTTGTCGCGCGGTATAGGAGTGATAGTGGTTGGTACTGTCGTATGTATTTTCTCATTCGTGTTAATGACTATGCTGGGAGTAATGTTTAGGATTGACAGAGCGAATAAGACAGCATACAACGCTGCCCATGATTCCGGGTCTGATTCCAAACCGGTATCCAATGTTGATATATTCGGCTCCACCCTGTATCTGAAAAACGGAGATGACGGATATACCATTTCCGACTCTGACGATTATGACAAAGTGCTGTACTGGGATTATTCCTATGAGAGCTATTACGATAAGGATACGGACTGCTATGTGTGGTACAACACGGATGTGAGCCCTAACCTGTGGCAGTACTGGTATGAGGATATCTCATCCGATTACGGTGACTACGGCTGGATGGAATATGAGGACGGCAAGTGGTACATAGAATACGATGAGGAAGAGTGGATCTGGCTGAATCCTGACAAGTACGACCAGTCTAATCTTTGGCACTTTGACAAAGCAAGTGATGTCAGTACGAAATGATGGCGTAGAATCTGATCCCGCAGCGTGACAGCTGCTGCGGGATTCAGTACAGCTGTAAAATTGAGGGGAGGCAGTATCTATGGCTGACATTGAATATAAGGACATAAAGAAATTCACCAAAGAGGAAATAGAAGCGCTCTTTCTTTCCGTCGAATGGTCTTCGGGACATTTCCCGGAAAAGCTTGTAGTGGCAATGGAAAATTTCCGGACCGTGTATTCGGCCTGGGATGGTGACAGGCTGGTGGGAATGATATGTGCCATGGACGACGGAATTATGAACGCATATGTTCATTACCTGCTTGTGCATCCTGATTACCACAAGATGAAGATTGGAAGGACACTTGTGGAAATGGTAAAGGATCACTACAAGGATTACATGAGGCTTGTGGTGATCGCCTATAATAAAGAACTGCATTTCTATGAGAACTGCGGGTTTGAAAAGTGCGATGAATCATCACCGATGTACATAACCACGCTTTGGACATAAAAGGCGGCAGATATTGAAAAAATGCCCCAAATCTGGTAACATTAAGCCAAAGGGGCGGAGCTCAATTCACATATTTTTACTATGTGGAGGGATTACGGATTATGAAAACGAAAGAGTATGGTTTGTTAAGAATGGTATCGATGATCGCAGGAGCTGCTGTTGTTTTTGCGGTCGTCTTTTTGGGTGTTTCCGTTGACACACAGGCAGCCGGTGAGGATACGGTTGAATTTGTGCCTGTTCAGGAAGGCTATTATGCAGTCAGCGGTACTGCGTCAAAGGATATCGATACTTCATATAATCTTGGTGTTGCCAAGATAGGTGCCGCATACAAGGAAGCCGGCGGACTGGCATATCTGGATGTGAAGTTTATGAAGAAGAACGGTGTTTATGTCATGGTCCTTTCAGCGAACGATGTGAATACGCTTAAGAACATGCATACCACTACAATGAACTGGCTGGCACAGAATGCTCCGTCCATAGTGCCTTCGGGAACAAAGAGGAGCGACGCCATACTTAAGGCTGCTGACTGGGTGGCTGACAGGATGACTTATGACTACACTGCAGTTAATAATCCCCAGCTGCTTGCTTCATATCAGAATGCAATGAGCTGTTATAAGGACGGTAAGGGTGTATGTACTACCTACGCAACGGCGTTTGATGCTATGATCGCATATCTTCCCATCAATCCCAAGACAGGCTGTGTGGATTACACCTGTACATCGGCAGTGTACATAGATGCCATGCTGGTTGCCAATGCCGATCATGCCTGGTCAGCGGTTGCAGAGACGGACGGATGGCATATGTATGACATCACTTTCTATGACAACAACAATCTGTCAAAGTGTCCGCAGTATCTCGATATGGACACTGCTACAATGAATGACGGATTCCATTCGAATATCACTACATTGCTTGCAGGTTATTCTGAAAATACTTACGCGAGCAAGTGAGAGAATTATCTGATGACATTCAAAAAGTCCGGCAGTGCCGGACTTTTTTGTTTTATGCACAGGCCCGTGCAAGGAAATTTCCCGGCTATAGCCGGGCACGGGCCGTGCGACGAGTAGGGGGCTTTCAGCACCCCTACTCGATTTATAAAAGACTGCATATGAAGGCTGGTCACAGTTCTGCCTTAAGCCTCATGCTGTATTTTACTATCAGCCTCTCAAGTGCAAGGTTTTCATCCATTACTCCGAACCTTACTTTTTCCTGCACTTTTATGGTGTCGTCAATAAATGAAACCAGTTCCTTTTTTGAAAAGCGGGATGCAGCTTTCATGCGCATCTTGGCGGCATAGGGCTTGTACTTAAGCTTAGCGGCTATCTCTTCTTCCGTGGCACCTTTTGCAGCCATATCCTTGACTATGAGCAGCACATTGAACTGTGATGTCAGCAGGGAGATGATGCTGTACATGGATGTATGGTTGTTCAGCAGGTTGTAGTAAGCTTTCAGGGCAGACTGCTTATCCCTTTCTGAAAGGGCATTTACCAGCGGGAAGACATTATCTTCAGGCCTTGCTGATACTATGGCGTCCACATCCTCTATGGTGATCTCGTCCCGTCCGTCCGTATAGCATATGAGCTTTTCAAGTTCGGAGCGGATTATCGTCATTGAGATTCCGGTCTTGGAAAGAAGGTACTCGTAGGTGCTGGGACGGATCTTTTTATTGTTCTTTATGAGGATGGTAAGGATGATGCGTTTCAGTCCGTCTTCATCCAGCTGGGTATATTCCACCAGCCTTCCGGAATCCTCGGCCTTCTTGCATATTGCTTTTCTTTTATCAACGGCATTTTCGACAAAGATGATGAAGGAGGTATCGGGAATGTTCTCAAGGGCTTCTTCCATTATGGCATTGCCGTTTTTAAACCACCCGGTGTATTTTACGCAGATCAGCCTGTGTTCAGCCAGGAAAGGCATGGTGCTTATGGCGGATGCGATTTCCTTGGCAAGGTCCTGATTGCCGTGTCCTTCGCCGTTAAAATTGATGAGGTTCATTTCTGCGTTCTCCGGCATCAGCCGTTCAGAGAGCCTCTTAAACGAGGAGTCACGTAGATAAGTTTCCTCGCCGTAAAGGACATAAATATGCTTTAAATTGCCGGACTTCAGGTCAAGCTCTACCCAGTCAGTGGCAGGGCCTTTCTTTTGTTTTTTATAATCTTTATTATTAGCTGCCATGAGTACAATTTTAAGGCCTTGGGCAGCGGAGCGCAAGTGCCGGATTGCCGAAGAACAGGGGCTTGAATAGTAGCAGGGATACGAAAAAAATGCTAAAATACAGTCAGGTGTGCCGTGTCATGAAACAGGCGGGGCACGGCGTGAAAACGGGCCTATGTGCCGTGGTTTTATGGCAAAATGGATGGGCGGGATAAAGGGCGTATTTTTGGAACCTCAGGCATTGGAAAGAATCATAAGGAATTACATAGATGCGTCCCCTGAGCATATCGAAGAGCTTGATGCAGGGCACATTAACAGGAGTTTCCTGGTAGTTGCTGGAGATAAATATGTTCTTCAGGAACTGAACAGGAAACTGTATTCAGACCATCTTTCTGAGCTTGAAAATAATTACGGTTACTACAGAAAAGCATGTCAAAGCTGTGGGGATGGGCTGTCAGAGTGGCAGTGCCCTGAGTGGATAAAGAGCAAAGCTGATAAATTTTTTTATACCGATGAATCGGGGGATATATGGCGGCTGTATAATTACATACAGGGCGACTTATATGCGGCTGGTAAGCTGATTGATTTAATGGCGGCAGGCGAGGGCCTGGGCAGGCTGCACAGGATACTTAAAGAGTGTCCGAAGGGCAGCGTGCAGGGTGTATTCAGGCACCTCCATGATTTAGAGCATTATTACCGGGAGTACAGGGAACAGGATTCATCCGTGCGTCCGCGGGACAGGGAATTGGATGAGTATATTTCTGGCCGGTATGAGGAGTTTTCAGAACTGTCTGTGGCCGGCGGGGATGTTATCCACGGTGATGCCAAGCTTGGCAACATGATATTCCGGAACGGAAAGGCGATAGGCTTTATCGACCTGGACACGATAATGGAAGGCTCGCGCTATGACGACATGGCGGACTGCCTGCGTTCCTGCAGTATCGGGGATGATGAGGAAAAGATAAGGCAGTTTCTCGCCGGCTATGAAGCAGGATCTGGTACGTCATTTACTGCGGATGAAATAAACACGGTGGCAGCAAATTGCCGCAAGAACCGTTTTATGTTAGGGATGCGGTATTACACGGACTGCCTTGCGGGGAATGTTTATTTCAGGGAAAGCTATCCCGGTGAGAGCCTGGAGAAGGCGAAAAGGAATTTGCTGTTTTAGGAACGGAGTGTTAAATGAAAATAAAAAATACTGTTATGGATACAAGGGGGAGGACACCATGAGCAGATTTATTTTTTACAGAAATACGGCAGAGGTAAAGCTTATAGAAGACATTATGGACCTGCCGGCAAAGACCATAGAGACAGGTGATGAAACACTTTATATGGAGGTGTTTTCAAGGCTTTTTGAGACGGCTGCTTTTGCCGGCTTTGAGGGAAATTTATGGCACAGGCTGCTTACGGAGGCACTGGTATATGACGAGAATGCATATACAAGGGCTTACGAGCGCCGCGCAGTGCCGGAGAGCTGGTGGAATGCTGCTATAACTGATATGAATACCTTTTACAATCTTTTCATGCTTGATATTGATGAGTATTTATCGAATGTAGTTCCGGATGACCTGAGGGCCATCATGAATGACTTCAGCAGCCAGCCTATAAACGGAGTAAAGTACAATCCGGTGATACAGGAAACATTAAACGCTATGGCTAAATCCCTTGCAAAGGCGGAGTCGGTCCATGTAATGTGTTCATCCCTTGACAGGATTTATGGAATCTATGGCGTAGGGAAGTTCGGCCTGCACAAGGCATTCAGGGTAAACGCAAAGGACATGGGAAGCGAAGTGGATGTTTATCCTATCTACAATATAGCAGTAACCGAGCTTGATGACCTGGTAGGATACGAGGCGCAGAAAGAGGCACTCAGGGAAAATACCAGAAATTTCCTGGAGGGGCGGAAAGCAAATAACTGTCTGCTCTACGGTGATGCAGGTACCGGAAAATCTTCAAGCATAAGGGCAATCCTTAATGAGTATTACGGTGTGGGCCTCAGGATGATCGAGGTCTACAAGCATCAGTACCGTGAGATCAATTCCCTGATCGATACGCTGAAGAACAGGAATTACTTTTTCATAATCTATCTGGATGACCTTTCATTCGAGGAATTCGAGGTAGAGTACAAATACCTGAAGGCAGTGCTGGAGGGCGGGCTTGAGAGCCGTCCCGACAATGTGCTGATATACGCTACGTCCAACCGCCGCCACTTAGTCAGGGAGAATTATACGGACAGGGAAGAAGGCGAAAATGACAAGCATTCTGCTGAGACAGTACAGGAGAAGCTTTCTCTCTATGAGAGGTTCGGACTGAGCCTGTATTTCGGTGCGCCTGCACAGGATGAATATTTCGAGATCGTGGACCGCCTGGCAGAGCGTTATGGTATCACTATGGATGAGAAGGAGCTGCATATGCAGGCGTCCAGATGGGCGCTTGGCCGCAGCGGTTTTTCGGGGAGAACGGCAGCGCAGTTTGTCGATCACTTACGGGGGATGGAAGATGTCGGAGAAGAATAAAAAGGTCAGGGTCTTTGCTGCCATTGATGTGGGCAGCTTCGAAATGGGACTCAAGATATTCGAGATTTCACAGAAGAACGGTATAAAGTGCATCAATTCCGTAAAGCACAGGCTGGCCCTGGGCAATGACAGCTATGTCCGGAAAAAGATCAGCTATGAAAAGATGGAGGAGCTCTTTAATACCGTCAATAAATTCAAAGAGATAATGCGGGAGTACGAGGTCAGCGATTACAAGGCTTACGGTACCAGCGCCCTGAGGGAGACGGAGAATACCGCCATTATCCTTGAGCAGATAAGGAGCCGCACCGGCATAGAGGTAGAGGTGCTCAGCAATTCTGAGCAGCGCTTCCTGGACTACAAAGCTATTGCGGCCAAGGGAAAGCTTTTTGACAAGATAATAGAAAAGAGCACTGCCATAGTGGACATAGGCGGAGGCAGCATACAGATTTCTCTGTTTGATAAAGACAGGCTGGTGCAGACCCAGGCCTTAAAGCTGGGCGTACTGAGGCTTCACGAGAGGATGCAGGAGATACGTCCAAGGTCCACGCAGACGGAAGAACTCCTGGATGAGATGATAGGCTCGCAGATCAGGACTTTCCACAAAGTTTTTCTTAAGGACCGCGATGTAAAGAACCTGATAATAATGGACGAGTATCTTTCGCCGAGGTTTCATCAGATAGTTGACGGTGTAAGCGCAGAAGGAAGCATATCCGCTGCAGGGTTTATGAGCTTCGCTGATGGGCTTCTCACCAGGCGTGACGAAGAGATAGAAAATGCAATGGAACTGCCGGAAGAAAAGATCGCCCTTTTCAGACTTTCCACTGCAATAATAAAAAGGGTGGCAGAGAACTTCGAAGTGGATACCATCTGGGCCACAGGTGCTGAGCTGTGTGACGGCATAGCATACGAATACGCAGAGAAAAAGAAGCTTACCAAGATCGCTCATGATTTTGAGGATGACATCCTAGACAGCGCGCAGATGGTAGCCAAGCGTTACCAGAGCAGCACGAAGCATGCGGAGGCAGTTGAGAAGGCGGCCCTTTCAATCTTTGACGGAATGAAGTCAGTGCACGGAATGGGCAGGCGCGAACGTCTTCTTTTGCGCCTTGCGGCCATCCTTCAGGACTGCGGCAAGTTTATCAATATGACAAATGTGGGTGAATGCTCATTTGCCATAATAGCAAACACCGAGATAATCGGTCTCTCACATAACGAGCGCATAATAGTTGCATCGGTGGTTAAATACAATCACGGACCCTTCGAGTATTATCCTGGGATGTCAGGCAGGATAGGGGTGGACAGGCGCTCGTACCTGACCATTGCAAAGCTTACGGCAATACTGCAGTTAGCTAATGCACTGGATAAGGGCAAGGGCGAGAAGATAAAGAAGGTCGATGCCGCCCTTGAAAAGGACGAGCTCAGGATCTATGTTGATGCAAAGAAGGACATACTGTACGAGCAGGAGCGTTTCGATAAGCGGTCCGGATTCTTCGAGGAAGTATACGGCGTCCATCCGAAGCTGTATAGGATGAAGAATAAGTAATGGAACATTACAGGGGTTTATTAAGGGGTTAACACAGGAGAGAAGCAGATATGGATTATCATAAAGACGAGTATTTTACAAACAGGGAAAGGTCATGGCTAAGGTTCAATGAAAGGTGCCTGTCTGAAGCAAGGGATGAGTCTATCCCGCTTTTTGAACGGCTGAAGTTCCTTAGCATAACTGCGTCAAACCTGGACGAATTCCTGATGGTAAGGATAGCGTCGCTAAAGGATATGGTTCATGCAGGCTATAAAAAGACGGACATAGCGGGCATGAAGGCTGACGAGCAGCTGGCCCTGCTTTATCCTGCCATGCATGAGTTTGTTGCCATGCAGTACGAGTGCTACAACAATCTGGCCGATGCCGCATGCGGCGTGGGAATGGCCATGCTGGAGCATCATGAGGAACTGACTACGAAGCAGGCTGAATTTGTGGACAGGTACTTTGAGGATAATGTATATCCCGTTCTTACGCCTATGGCTGTTGATTCATCCAGGCCATTTCCGCTGATAAAAAATAAGTCGCTGAATATAGGCGCCCTCCTTGCAAGAAAGGAAGGAACAGGGCTTGAGGCCTACGGCATTGCAAAGTCCTATTCAAAGGCAATTCTTTCCGGCGTGGATGTGACGGATGACGTAGAAAAAAAGAAAAAGAAAAAGCAGATGGATTTTGCCATAGTCCAGGTGCCCAGCGGACTTCCGAGAATCGTGGAGCTGCCGGCCAATAAGGAAGGGTGCAAGTACATCATCCGTCTGGAAGAGATAATAGAAAGAAACATCTCCAAGCTTTTCCTGAATTATACGGTCGTATGCGCATCTCCCTTCAGGATAATGCGTAATGCCGACTTAGACATCGAGGAAGAGGAAGCAGAAGACCTGCTGATGGAAATCGAAAAGCAGATAAAGAGGCGTCAGTGGGGAGAAGTTATCCGTCTTGAGACCGAGAAGGGCATAGATAAAAAGCTCCTGGACATATTAAAAAAAGAGCTGCGTGTCACAGGGGACGACATATACGAGATAGAGGGGCCTCTGGACCTGACTTTCCTGATGAAGGTCTACGGAATGGAAGGCTTTGATGAATTCAAGAATAAGGGCAATACTCCCAGCGATGTGCCGGAGATCCCTGCGGGTTCGGATATATTTGAGGATATCAGGAAAGGCGATATCCTTCTCCATCATCCGTACCAGTCCTTCGAGCCTGTGGTAAGGTTCGTAAGGAGCGCGGCTGTTGATCCTGACGTGCTGGCAATTAAGCAGACACTGTACAGGGTGAGTGGCAATTCGCCTATAGTAAAGGCACTGGCGCAGGCTGCTGAAAACGGAAAGCAGGTTACGGTACTTGTGGAGCTGAAGGCCCGTTTTGATGAGGAAAACAACATAGTCTGGGCGAGGATGCTTGAGAAAGCAGGCTGCCACGTAATATACGGCCTAGTAGGGCTTAAGACCCACTGTAAGATATGCCTGGTAGTAAGGCGCGAGGAAGACGGAATACGCCGCTATGTGCACCTTGCAACCGGCAATTATAATGATTCAACAGCAAAGCTTTATACGGATTTCGGTCTCTTTACATGTGCGGAGCCTGTAGGCGAGGATGCAACGGCTGTATTTAACATGCTGTCGGGTTATTCTGAGCCCCTTAGCTGGAACAGGCTTGCTGTGGCCCCCCTGTGGCTTAAGAAACGTATCCTGAAGCTTATAAAGAGGGAGACAGAGAATGCAAGGGCTGGCAGGAGCTGCGGCATAAAGGCGAAGATGAATTCCCTCTGCGATCCGGATGTGATTGCGGCCCTTTATGAGGCATCGTCTGCCGGCGTGCCCATAAAGCTGTTAGTAAGGGGAATATGCTGCCTGAAGGTGGGAATACCCGAGGTGAGCGAGAACATAAAGGTTTATTCCATAGTAGGTGACTATCTGGAGCATGGCAGGGCTTTTGTTTTTGACAATGACTGCGATCCGGAGGTATACCTTGCAAGCGCGGACTGGATGCCCAGGAACCTGGAGCGAAGGGTGGAAATAATGTTCCCGGTGGATGACCACAGGCTGAAGGAAAGGGTGATGCGTATCCTGGATGAGCAGTTCGAGGACAACGTGAAAAAGCATGAGCTTATGCCTGATGACCGCTATGTGAAGGCGTTGGCGCCGGAGGATTCCAGGTACTGCTGTCAGATGGATTTCGTAAAGCAGGCCAAGGAATATGCAAAGTCCTCCTCGGTCTCAAAGACGGCCGGGAGGCGCTTTATCCCCATAGAGAGCAGCGAGAGGAAGGCAAACGATAATGAGGAATGATACGGAGTACATCCTTGCATCAGGTTCACCCCGGCGGAAGGAATTATTGGCTAAAGCCGGGCTTGAGTACCGTGTGCTGGTATCTGATGCAGATGAGGATTATCCTGAGGGCCTGAAGCCGGAGGAAATAGTAAAGCTTCTGGCCGGAAGGAAGGGGCATGCGGTTGCGGAACTGCTGAAGAAAGATCCGGCAGAAGCTGCGGAATTCTCCAAAACAGACGGCTGCGCGTCAGTGCAAAATAATATCATAAAACACATATGTGTAATATCTGCAGACACCATTGTGGTCCTGGATGACAGGATACTTGGAAAGCCTGCCGACAGAAAAGAGTCCGAGGCAATGATCCGGGCCCTTCAGGGCAGGGACCATCACGTCTGGACCGGGGTGCAGGTTTTATACCTGTCAGCAGGGGACAGGAGCATAGAGCGGGAGATATGTTTTGCGGACTGTACAGCAGTGCATGTGGTTCCTATGGATGATGCAGCCGTAAAAGCCTATGTTGATGGCGGAGAAGGCGACGACAAGGCGGGAGCGTATGCGATCCAGGGGGATTTTGCAGAATACATAAGCGGCTACGACGGAGACTTTGATAATGTGGTAGGCCTGCCGGTCACGCATCTTATAGA
>JAGBLN010000029.1 GCA_017635395.1 Lachnospiraceae bacterium | reverse complement strand
TTCGTTTACAAAACAAGCATTTCGCTTGCAAATGAAGCATCTCACTGACAAAAATGGCATCTCGCTTACAAATATTCAGTTTTCAATTTACAAAGTTGCAGTTTGGCTTACAAACTTGCATCTCGGATTTCAATTCAGCCTCATAGTAAAGAGAATAGCTGTCGGAATATGACATATTCATTTCGTAATCAGCATAAGGATAAAGTGTGATCACACCACCGTCATATGCAAAATTAACGCTTCCGTCAGCATTGATATCAAGATCTGTGCTGGTAGTAGTGGTTCCTGAGCTTCCATCATCACCGTCATCAAAGCCGTCACCGTCATCGATCACAACATCACCGCCGTCATCAAAGCCGTCATCATCACCACCGCCAGGAAGAGCTGTACCCGTCATTGAGCCGGTATCTACTGCCTCATCCTTAACATCATCAGGAATCTCTACCTCAGTATCATTGATGTTTGAAGCAGTATTACTGAAATAGAAGGATGTGAATGACAGACCATCGGGTGAGAACATGCCATTAAAATCATCCTCGCTATAGCCCGCGATATCCATGCCCTTCTTTACCATAGCTGCAAGATCCGTTGCGCTTAAGTCCACTTCATAGGATACGCAGTAGCCTTTCTTCTTTGAAGCATATATAGTAGCATCCACTTCGACATACTGCATCATGGACTTGATATCCTTGACCGTAACATCGCCGGAATCCTCGATTGCATCCTTTAAGCTTTCGCCATTTTCATTCTCTAAAGTAAGCAAAACATCCAGAACATCTTCGAATTCATCACCTGTGGTATTAAGCTTGAGAACATAGCAGTCCTCTCCGCCGACCTTTTCACTCTTCTTCTGGAGCTCAGCCTTATAGAGAACCTGCTTAAGTGCAGTCTCCAGTTCCTCAACCTTCTCCTCGTCAAGACTCTTGCCAACCTCAGTAGTGTTCATTCTCCACTCCTTGTCCTCAGAGTCATACATATACACTGTCTGCTCTTTGTCGTCGCCCTCTGTATAAATTTCTGTCGAATATTTAGGGATATCCTCTCCTATCATGCTTGTCAGCATCTCAGGAATTGTAAGCTTGGCATTTACGATGGAATGAGTCATGGTATCCTCTCCATCCTTTACAACCTCAGCCTCAGCATCACCGGAAACAGCAAACTCCATGCTCATTCCCTGGCTAGCATAAGAAACGCCTACATCAAACTCCATCTCATTTGTAGCAGACTCAGGCTGCTCTTCGAACATCTTGTCAACTACCTTCTGAGTGTTCATGAACAGACTGCAGCCTGACAGGATGCTTGCTGACAGCCCGGCCACGAGAGCCAATGACAGCATTTTCATACCTTTTTTCATAATTTTCCTCCTTTTGTCCAGTTTATGATCAGATTATGATCCTTCCCCTCACTCTCACTATCGGAGTGCATAAAAGAACAGAGAATATTTTACCACAAAATAATAAGACTATTCAACATGAAAAAAGCCGCCGGTACCTCGCAGGCATTCGGCGGCTTGCATATGTCTTTTTTAATACTTGATTCCGGCCACTTTCCAGACACCGTCCATTTTGACAAAGTAGAAATGTCCGTCTGTAGGCAGTATTACAGGATTCTGGGCCGCACCATATACATGCATTGACTGCTCGATATAGGCCTCGACATAGCACACATCCTCGCTGTAACATACAAAATCCTTTATTTCCTCGTTCTGAATGACGACATTGCTATGGGACGCAAAGAATTCATTTGAAGAATTGCGCTTGATCATTGCCAGGTCCTCGCTGCCCGAAGGAAAATACGGCGAGAGATTGTCAATTGATGTATCCCCGGAAATAAAATTAGCAAAAGTGATTGCAAGCTTTATGGCACGTTCTTCCAGTTCCTCACGCTCTGGCGAATCAGAAGAAAATCCCACTTCATACCGTCCATCAGCCTCATCATAAACGGCTGCGACTTCCATGCCGCTTGCGTCCTGCGCCGTTACTGTAGGCTGCTTGTAGAAGCCCTCGCCATAATAATCTGCAAGGTCAGGGATGCGGCCATAGGGGTCCACATACTTATTTTCCTCGGATTCGATACCGGACTGAACGCAATAATCTGAAGAAAGCGGAATGCCGTTCACCAATATGGTATAGTTCTCAGGCGCTTCAACAGAGAAACTTTCTGTCGGGGCAGTATAAAAGTTAAGCTCGGTCATTTCCCAGACCGGGAAATGGTATTCCCTTTCCTCCGTTGAAGACTTGCGGAGCTTAATATCAGCTACTGCGTATCCGTCAGCCGTTATAGTATAGTTAGGAGTATCCTCACTGTAGCCCGATGCCTCATTGAAACTTATTGTCTTGCCTTCCAAAAGCGAGCCCATATATTCCTTGAGGTCAGCCTCAGTCTCAAACTCGTTGACCTGAGGTTTCTCAGCCATATTCTCGTAGATATAGTCTATATCCGCATTTTCGAAGTGCGCAAGTATGTCCCCCATTGACAATACGGGACGGCTATCCTGATATGCCTTCTCATAATCGATGGTAAAGTTATAGAAATAATTAAGCCCGTATACTATTGCTGCCACCAGCGCTGCCGACCAGATAAAAAGAAAAGCGAAAAAGATCAGCCAGCCTTTCTTTCTCTTGCGGGCAAGCTCATCCTGTTCTTTATTCTTTTTCACTGTCTCCTTTGAGGCTTTTGGGGTCTCTTTTTTTGAGGCATTTTTTGACCGTTCCGCTTTTGAAGTCTTCTTTTTTGTCTCCGCCTGTTTTTTTGCTTCCCGGCTGACCCCCAGCTTTACTGAATCAGACGGATGACGGCGAACGTGTTCAAACCGATCAACATCATCTTCCTCGTAGTCTTCGTCTATATCATCCTCGTCATTTTCGTCATATCCGTCACCGGAATCATTGTCATCATTTTCATCGTATTCTTCGTCATCCTCAACGACATCATCATCCTCTTCATCGTCATAATCCTCGTCAGCTTCTTCATCATAGTCTTCATCGATGACATCGTCGTCCTCTTCATCATCATAATCCTCGTCGACATCATCCTCTTCATACTCATCTTCATCATAATATTCATCATCCAATGAGCCCCGGCCGGTGCCAACGCCATAACGGGAATGATAATCCTCCGCATCGATATCTTCGTCATCATCCTCTGGATCAAAATCGACGATATTGATAAACTGCAGGGTATCGTCAGAAACCTCAGTGTATCTGTCAGATCTTTTTATTTTCGAATCAGGAAGGCGTCTCCTTGCCATCTTTAGTCCTCCTTCGGCATTACCACAAATGCGGTGGGCATGGTACGGTCACCTCTTATAGAACTGTTTGATACCACATTTTCACCCATATACCACATTGCGGATGACATACCGCCGTCCAGATTAGCAGCATTTACTGCACCATATTCTTCCATGATTTCTATAAGGTCACCCATGGTAGCTCCCATGGATGATGTCTTTCTTCCTTCAATGACTAAAAGCAACACTGCGCCGTCCGCACGCTGTCCTATAGCAGTACGGGGATTAAGCCCACTGCCAACACCACTATAGGATGCAGAAACACCATTTACTATAAGAGCAGGGCCGAAGGTAACCGCATCGCGGACTCCCATATCCAGTGCCGCCTGACCGGACATATTTCCGCATACCAATACATTGTCGTTTGTGAAACCGTAAACACCATAGTATCCGCCCCTGTCGCCAAATCGGAGCTCGCCGTCAGAAATAACTATGCCTTCAGGCCATCCGCCAATTCCCATACCGGCTGTATCTTCGTATTTTCCGCCATTGATACCGCCTACGGCACCGTAATCAGCAATAAGGTCCTCAAGGGTCTTGCCTGCATGACTGTGGGTATAATTGTCTATAGTCGCTACTTTTACCCTGGAAGGATCGTAAACAATCATCATCATGCCGCGGTACATAGGACCGCTTATTTCGTGAAGCTCTACACCATCGCCATCGGGATCATTATCCACACTGAAATCAGAGTCCGCTGAGTTTTCAGACGCAGTTCTTGCCCGCTCCATTGCCATAGCATCAACAAGAGTCGTATCGGTGATCTCCGTAAAAGTTGTTGTGGTATTCTTCTGTTGTATAATTGCGATTTCATCCTCAGAAAGGTAGAGGCTCGCCAGTATGCCGCCGGCACTGGACTCCATAACAGAAGTAACAAAGAGATCCCTCAGATGCTCTGACGGTCCTTTATTGATATAGTAAAAAAATACATATGCACCTGCAAGGCAGATAAGAAGCGTAGTCAAAAGCCAGATGCCCAGACGCCCAAAGAACCTGCCGATCTTTCTGCCTATGCTCTCTCCGCCTCTTTGACTATGCTTTTTCTTACTCTTTTTATTCTTTTTCATTTCGGGACTTTTTTTCATAAGAACCTGCGTTTAGTTATCCGATTCAATCATTGATGACAAAGCCAGCTAAAGATTAAACCACTAAATTTTTTATCAATTCCATCGCTAAAGTTAACATAAAATAAGGAAAACGTCAATATTTTCGGTCAAAAGACAATACCCCGTTTCCACAAAAAAGCTGCCGCAGATACGGCAGCTTTTCATTCATATTATCATATCAGGAACAAATAACATTTCCTTTCCGCCAAGATCCTTCTTAATTATTTAAGAGGATACTTTGCTGTAAGGTCTGCTACGATAGCTCTTGCAGCAGGAATTCCCTCTTCCTTCTTATTTACGATCTCAGCAATAGCCTCAGCAATCTTGTCCATATCCTCTGTGTTCATGCCGCGGCTGGTAACTGAAGGTGTACCAAGACGGATACCGCTGGTAACATTGGGCTTCTGAGGATCGTTGGGAATTGTGTTCTTGTTAGCAGTAAGGTGTGCCTCATCCATCCATGCCTCAACTTCTTTACCTGTAAGGTTCTGAGCTGTAAGGTCAACCAGCATGAGGTGATTGTCAGTACCGCCGGATACGATCTTCACACCTCTGCTCATAAGTCCCTTGGAAAGGGCCTGTGCATTGTCAACTATGCCCTGGCAGTATGTCTTGAATTCAGGTGAAAGAGCTTCCTTGAAGCATACAGCCTTTGCAGCAATAACATGCATAAGAGGTCCGCCCTGTATTCCGGGGAATACAGACTTATTGAACTTAAACTTCTTAGCGTTCTCCTCGCTTGAAAGGATAAGTCCGCCTCTGGGTCCGCGAAGAGTCTTATGTGTAGTTGTAGTAACAACATCAGCATAAGGGATAGGGCTGGGATGAAGGCCTGTAGCAACAAGACCTGCAATGTGAGCCATATCAACCATAAGAACTGCGCCAACCTCGTCAGCAACCTCGCGGAACTTCTTGAAGTCAATAGTCCTTGCATAAGCAGATGCACCGGCAATGATCATCTTAGGCTTTGACTCGATAGCGATCTCGCGAAGCTTATCATAGTCTATGAAACCTTCATCATTTACACCGTAAGGAACTATATTGAAATATGTACCGGAAATGTTAACCGGGCTTCCGTGTGTAAGATGTCCGCCGTGATCAAGGTTCATACCCATGATGGTATCGCCGGGCTGGCATATTGCAAACTGTACTGCAAGATTAGCCTGAGCGCCTGAGTGAGGCTGTACATTTGCATAAGTGCAGCCGAACACTTCCTTGGCACGCTCAATGGCAAGAGTCTCTACAACGTCCATGTTCTCACATCCGCCGTAGTAACGCTTTCCGGGATAGCCCTCCGCATACTTGTTTGTCATAACACTGCCCATTGCAGCCATTACAGCATGGCTAACCCAGTTTTCCGAAGCAATGAGTTCGATATGGTCGTTCTGTCTGTCAAATTCCTTCTCGATGGCAGCCGCGATCTCGGGATCCACTGCTTTTAACTCTTCCATTGAATACATTTGTTTTCCTCCTGTTTTTATACTTTATTTCACTGCATTCTTTGCAATCAATAACACTACTTAATAATAATTGTAACCGCCTGCCGATATCTGTTTTCCGTTTCCGTCATCGGAATTGTCTATCCTTACCTCGACATCATTACCGTTTGTTATCCTGAACTGTATTCCGCTGGCCTCCCCGCCGCCGTAGGAAGACTGTATATCTCCCTCTATTTCATCGGTATCCCTTCCTATGTACTCTTCGAATGCCTTTCCGAAATCCGTGTCGTCATCTATATCCTCTACATAAATCCATTCGTCATAAGCAGGTAATCCCGGATCGCTGCCTGTAATAACCTCCGGATCCATCATTGATGTAATAATAGCTGTCCTTACAGAAGCACAAAGCTGCGCATCGCTTGCGATTCTGGACTTCTGCTCATATCTTGCAGCCTGGGGATATATAACTGCCAGAAGCATCGCACATACTATAAAGCTGATAAAGCCCATAACTATCGAAACAATGATCGCAGCTATTGAAAGCCCCTTGGTTCTTCCGTCCTTTTTGAACAGATCCACAATACCAAGGATAAGGCCTATGGGCGATAAAAGAAAAGCAAAAATAAGCGCCGCTATGCTTAAGCCCGAAGGACCTGCCTTTTCCGGAGCTGCATTATTCATATTCTGATTATAGTTGGGGTTAAAATTTGGATTATAATTCTGATTGATATTCGGATTATAATTTTGATTCTGATCCATTTTAACTCCTTATGGCTTCCGTGTCTAACCACACAACGCCCTTATTATATACTGTGGCACTCCCAAAAACAAGGATATTTCACTATGGGACAGCTTATTTTACAGAGCCCACGGTCTGCTCATATACATCAAAAAAGTCCATAGTGTCCACTTCGCCGCCGCCCACAAATTCTATGGCCTCAAAGGCCTCTTCATTGAGATAGCAGCGCTTTCCTTCCATAAAGGAATTATATGCCGCATCAAAAGCCTCCTGCCTTCTCTGTTCCAGTATCTCTGCCTTTCTGTTATCCGTCTTCTCACGGTCAAGGGTATTGAGGCACTTGAATATATAATAGCCGTCCGAACACTCGGTCACCAGGCTGACCTCCTTTTCCCCAAGTTCAAAGCAGGCGTTTTCCTTCGCCTCCTCCTCGTCCCCCTTGTGAAAGGAAACAATCAGATCCTCCGACAGGCTCCTTGACATAGCCAGCTCATCGAAACTTGCACCATCCCGCAGTTCACGAAGTATCTGCTGTGCCTCATCATATGTGGCTACCTTTATCTGCTCTACTGTAATGGTACGCGCCTCATCATCGCTTATTTCTACATTTACGTCTGCTGTCAGATAATCATAGAGGCTGTCTGCAAGCGCATATTCCTTATACATATTGCAGATATCGTTTTCCTTTATGTCACCGAAAGCTGACTTTTCCGCATCAGAAAGCGAGGAATAATAATTTGCAGCCGCCAGTACTGCCCGCTGCTCCTGTTCCTTTGTAAGTTCAAGCTTATAGCTGGCTGCCATAAGGTTCATCATCTTTATCTTTGCCAGTCGCGCAAGAACAGTCTGCTTTACACTGTCCTCCAAAGTAATGCCGCCGGTATCCGTCTTCCATATCTGCTCACCAAAAGCCGACTCATACTGGTTCTGCATGGTCGTAAGGTAAATCATTACTTCAGGCTTGTAACAGGACACCCCCTCCAGCCTGAATATCTCATCATCATCAAATCCAGTCGTAAGTATTATCCTGCTGTCCTTGCCGCAGGCGGTAAAAAACATCATGCACAATAAAAACATGCATGGAAAAATATATTTTATTTTTAACTTATTCTGATGCATATTCCCTCACTATCTGCTTTAAAAGTTCAATAGTCTGTTCCATCTCATCTACGCAGAGAAACTCATGCCTTCCATGGAAGTTTCCCCCTCCTGTTCCAAGGTTCGGGCAGGGAAGTCCCAGAAATGAAAGCCTTGCACCGTCGGTGCCGCCCCTTATGGGCTTTTCTATTGCTTCTATTCCAAGCTTACTCATAGCCCTTCTCGCATTATCCATTACTTCCGGATGGGGATCCAGGCGTCGTTTCATATTATAATATGAATCCTCCAGATTTACGACAAGAGTTCCTTCGCCGTATTTTTTATTTATCTCATCGGCTGCTGCCATAAAAACCTTTTTCCGGTTTTCAAAAATATCATCATCATGATCCCTGATAATATACTCAGCCACAGCCTTCTCCACGCTTCCTTTAATCTCGCATAGATGATAAAAGCCTTCCCTGTTCCTTGTATGCTCCGGTCTTTCCTTCTGCGGCAAGAGGCTGTCAAATTCCTGCAGTATCCCTGATGCATTTTTCATTTTGCCGTATGCGTCACCGGGATGTACGCTGCAGCCGTTTGCTGTGACTACGGCATTGGCCGCATTGAAATTCTCGCCTGCCAGGTCTCCAAGCATATCTCCGTCTACGGTATATGCGAAATGAGCCCCAAAGCCCTGGATGTCGAAATAGTCTGTTCCGCGGCCGGTCTCTTCGTCTGCTGTGAAAGCAATACATATATTACCGTGCTTTTCTTCCGGATGACGGCAGAAATACTCTGCCATCTCCATTATTGCCGTAACGCCTGACTTGTCATCAGCCCCTAAAAGCGTCGTTCCATCCGTGACTATGATGTTCTTTCCTTTAAGCCTCTTCATCTCGGGGAAATAAGACATTTTTGTCACTATATTCTTTTCTTCATTGAGAACAATATCGTTTCCGTCAAATTTTTCTATTATCCGCGCCCTGACATCTTTCCCGCTTATGGCATCAGATGTATCTGTGTGAGCAATAAAGCCTACTGAGGTAACAGTCTTTTCCGGCATATTTGACGGGATCGTGGCATAGACACAGGAATACTTTTTATCCTGTCTCACATCGGAAACACCAAGCCCTATAAGTTCATCCCGAAGCAGGTTAAGCAGTTCCTTCTGCCCTTCCGTACTGGGATAGTTTTCAGAATGCGGGTCTGACTGGGTATCCATGGATACATATTTAAGGAAACGCTCCGTCGCTGAAGCGTACTGTCTTTCTTGCATTTTTAATTTCCTCTTTCCTGCGTTTTTAACCTTGCGGAAATATGTGCTACAGCATTTCTAACAGCCGTTCTTTATCAATCTTTATATATTCCCCGGACTGCAGATTCTCCGGCAGCACTAATTGGCCCATCCTGATCCTTTTCAGGTGAACCACTCGGTTTCCGACAGCTTCAAACATCCTCTTTACCTGATGGTATTTACCCTCATCTATTGTAATTCTCACTGTCAGCCTGTCTTCGCTGCATATTTTAAGTTTCGCCGGCAGCGCCGTGAAAGCATCATTCCCCTTTTCTGATGCCGGTACATCTATGCCTCTTTCAAAAAGCTCAGCAGCTTTTTCCTCTGCCGGATGTTCCAGCACAGCCTCGTATTCCTTTTCCACATGTTTTCCCGGTGTCAGCAGGTCATGGGAAAGCTTACCGTCATTTGACAAAAGCAGCAGCCCCTCTGTATCAAGGTCCAGCCGTCCTATGGGGAAAATGTCATCCCTGACACCGTATCCCTTGCAGATATCTACTACAGTCTGATGTATGGGATCAGTAACAGCGCTCACCACACCCACAGGTTTATTTAACAGAATGTACTGATACGGCTCATATTTTACCACAAATCCTTTCGGATTCTCCATATTCATGTCAGTGCCGCCATCCTCCGCCGATACTTTGGCACCTCCACGTTTTTTTAGGTTTCCATCAGGAACCACCCTGAGCACATCTGTCTCGGCCACCTTCATCCCCGGATCCTTACAGACTTTATCACAAAAATAAACACGCCCGGATCTTATCATTTTCTTTATCTCCGAGCGTGTTCCGTATCCCATATCAGACAGAAATCTGTCAATTCTCATACCGGCTTCCTCATATCCTCTACATCATTTAAGTCCGTTCCCAGGAGGGTGAATGGTATTACATTGCCATCCTTGTCCTTACCCTTTGTATTATGCACCATTTTGTCTTTCTTTTCAAACAGGCTTCCCTGGGATGACATAAGCAGCACTAACATTGTCCATAATACACAAGCAACTAAGATCTTCATAAGCCATTACCTCCCTTTTACGAATATCCGGTATCTACCGTTTTCCGCTTTCTGTAGAGATAATCCAGCCGGCATGTTTTTTATTGCAAAAAATATAAAAATTTTATTATTTTTTTTCTGCCTCCAGTTCTCCGTCTTTTAACGTAATGACTATTGTGTCCCCTGTGGAAACATTTCCCGACAAAATAAGCTTTGCCGTAAGCGTCTCTACCGTCTTCTGGATGTAACGCTTCAGAGGTCTTGCACCGTACGCAGGATCAAAACCATCCTCCACGATAAATTCCGCAGCCTCCGGCGAAAGTTCTACGGAAAGCTCCCTGTCAGCAAGACGGTCGTTAAGTGACTTCATTATGAGATCCACGATACCGCTTATGTTGTCCTTTGTGAGAGGCTTGAACATTATGATCTCATCCAGCCTGTTTAAAAACTCAGGCCGGAAATGATTCTTCAGAAGTCCTGACACTGCCTCTTCCGCCTCTTCCGAAATCGAGCCGTCCTCTTTTATACCATCAAGCAGGTATGTGGCACCTATGTTTGATGTCATAATGATTATGGTATTCTTAAAATCCACCACACGTCCCTGGGAGTCCGTTATACGGCCGTCATCCAGCACCTGCAGAAGGATATTAAATACCTCCGGATGTGCTTTCTCGATCTCATCAAAAAGCACTACTGAATAGGGCTTTCTCCTGACAGCCTCGGTGAGCTGACCGCCCTCATCATAGCCCACATATCCGGGAGGCGCTCCAACCAGCCTTGATACAGAGTGCTTCTCCATATATTCGCTCATATCGATGCGGACCATATTTTTCTCATCATCAAAAAGTGCATCCGCCAGGGTCTTTGCAAGCTCGGTCTTGCCTACGCCTGTAGGGCCGAGGAAAAGGAAAGAACCTATTGGCTTGCCGGGATCCTTTATGCCTGCCTTTGAACGCATTATGGCTTCGCTGACTTTCATGACTGCTTCATCCTGGCCTACCACCCTCTTGTGGAGCTGCTCATCCAGGTGCAGGGTCTTATTGCGTTCAGACTCATTAAGACGGCTTACAGGAATTCCGGTCCATCTTGATACTATACGGCCGATCTCATCCTCCGAAACATTTTCATGCACAAGCCTGGTCTCCCGCTTTCCTGCCTGCTCTTCCTCTATCTCTAGCTGCTTTTTAAGTTCAGGCAGCTTGCCATAGGTCAGCTCAGCTGCTTTTTCCAGATTGCCTTCACGCTGGGCTATCTGTATCTCATTGTTAACGGATTCAATGTTTTCCCTGATAACGGAAAGCTTGTCTACGGCACTTTTTTCGTTTTCCCACTGGGCCTTCTCGTTGGCAAAGATCTCCTTTTCCTCAGCCAGTTCCTTTAACAGATCTTCCAGCCTCTCCCTGCTTAAGTTGTCATCTTCCTTTTTAAGAGCAGCTGCCTCTATCTCCATCTGCAGTATGCGGCGCTGCTTTTCATCCAGTTCCGTAGGCAGGGTATCCAGCTCAGTCTTTATCATGGCACAGGCTTCATCCACCAGGTCTATGGCCTTGTCCGGAAGGAACCTGTCGGTTATGTATCTGTCAGACAGGGTTGCCGCAGCTACCAGGGCATTATCAAGGATCTTTACGCCATGGTAAACTTCATAACGGTCCTTTAAGCCCCTCAATATGGATATCGTATCCTCAACTGTAGGCTCGTTTACAAGCACTGGCTGGAAACGCCTCTCAAGGGCAGGATCTTTTTCTATATATTTGCGGTACTCATCAAGTGTTGTTGCACCTATGCAGTGGAGTTCGCCCCTTGCAAGCATGGGCTTAAGCATATTTCCTGCGTCCATGGAGCCTTCCGTCTTGCCGGCACCTACTATGGTATGAAGCTCGTCTATGAAGAGTATGATCTGTCCTTCGGATTTCTTTACCTCCTCCAGCACAGCTTTGAGCCTTTCCTCAAACTCGCCCCTGTACTTTGCGCCGGCCACCATGGCACCCATATCAAGTGAAAATATCTTCTTATCCTTTAGCCCGCCGGGAACATCTCCCATCACTATACGCTGTGCCAGGCCTTCAACTACTGCCGTCTTGCCCACGCCGGGCTCACCTATGAGCACAGGATTGTTCTTGGTCTTTCTGGACAGGATCCTTATGACATTCCTTATCTCGGCATCCCTTCCGATAACCGGATCAAGCTTTTGGTTCTTAGCCTTTTCCACAAGGTCCTGACCGTATTTTTCCAAAGTATCATATGTTGCTTCAGGATTGTCAGATGTCACACGCTGATTACCCCGCACCTGTGCAAGCACGCCCAAGAAACGGTCACGGGTTATGCCGTATTCCGTAAAAATAGCCTTTACAGCTTTGTTCGGCTTTTTGATCACGGCAAGGAAAAGATGCTCTACTGAAACATAGTCATCTCCCATTGCCTTGGCCTCATCCTCTGAGTTATTCAGGACTTCGTTCAGATATCTTCCGAAGCGAAGGTCGCCCCCCTGAACCTTTACGCACTTTTCAAGGGCATCCTCCACCCTGCCGATAAAGTGTTCCGTATTTATGTCCATCTTTTCGATGAGCTTTAGTATCAGGCTGTCATCCAGCTTTAAAAGTGAATAAAGCAGGTGCTCTTCTTCGATTTCCTGATTTCCGTATTCGTATGCGATTTTTTCCGTATTCTGTACTGCCAGTACTGAATTCTGTGTAAATTTCTGTATGTTCATAATTGCCTCCCTTCTTCTTTAGGCTATCAGCCTAAAGACTACAGCAATAAGCTTTCCATCTATGGGAATGGCCCCAAAGGGTCTCTCATCTCTTACATAGGATATCTTCTCACTAATTGTTAGCCAAGTCAAGTGGTGAGTGCTAATTTTTGAAAAGCAATAAAAAAGCATTCCGCCAATCAGCAGAACGCTTTATTTATCAAAAAGTCCTGTTCTTCTGCTCCAGCCCGAGCAGTACCTTTTCCTTAAGAACAAAAGTTTTTGCAAGGAGCTCATTCATGGAATTGATCTCCTGTTCTTTGTGTTCCATATAGGCATCAAAGAAAACATTCCAGAATTTTACGCATACATTGGCCGGGAGTCCGAAAGTATCCTTGCAATAACCCGGAGTCTTCCTTTCCAGTGCCACCAGTGACGCAAACAGTGCCTGTAAATCAAAAATCCCATGTCCCCTGGCACTTCCGGACATATCAAGCAGCAGTAGTTCATCTCCCTGAACCATGACACTATTCAGATTGATATCACCATGCACATATGTCTGGCTGTCCTGAATTGATGATATAAGATTCATAAAGACCTGTAGGCTGCTGTCATCCGAATCATCTATTACTGACAGCCACTCCCTGTATCTGTCTTTGATATTAGGAAGCTTATCTGCCGGGATCTGTGTTGAATGCAGTTCCCTTAAAAGATTTCCAAGCATTGCTGCATAGTCTTTAAGCTTATCAGGATTCTGTTTTATAAGATATGCCAGTGAGGACATTTCCGCTTTTTCAAATACTATTCCGTAGCCCTGTTCACATCTCACCACATCATAAGGAATAAGGGTAGGCACCCCGCAGGCAAGCGCCGTCTGGGCATAACTCCTCTCCTTCTTTATTTCATTGAGGGAGATGTCCTTACCATAAAGTTTAAAGACCTCATCATCAGACAGCTTGTATATCTCGCCATTTAATGCCGAGCTTATCTTCTTACAGCCATCCAAAGAGATCTTTCTCATCTGTCTTTCTATCTCAAAAATATTATCGAAGCCGGTGACATTGAATATATCAAACACTTCATCAGATACATTAACAATCTTTATATTCTTCTGGGCCTGTTTTTTTACTTTAAGTAAAGTACGGAGGCCTGCACTGGATATATAGTCCAGCTTTTCAACATCAAAAGAAATCTCTACATTATCTATAAGATTAATGACATCCATTATCTCAGATTCCATCTGTGAAATATTTCCGGAATCAATGCGTCCCTCGAGATATAAAGTCAGTGCGCCATCTACAAAATCACTTTTCATCTGTTCCTCCCTGTCCAAGACGTTTTGCCTTGCGGATATCATCAATAAGTGTCTCTGCTTTTACACGGTAAACCTGCTTCAGCTCTTTAAACTGCAAAGCCCTCAGAGTATATGTCGAAGCACTGTTTAAATCCTCCAGCTTGAAATTCAGAATGCCCATAAGATAATAAAATGTCGGCTCATTGATTCCGCATATGGGAAAATCTTCTGTAAGCTGAGCCTCCTTTAAGCTTTCTACTGCATAACGGATCATCTTCGTTTCTTCCTTCAAGCTCATTATATCGTTTTCCGATACATTTTCACCGGCAGCTTCCTTTTGTTCACGCCACCCCCTGAGCAGCCAGGCTGTAAGCAGGAACAGAAATCCTCGCTTGCCCTTTTTACTCTTTCTGATCGTCAGACATCTTAACGCACTCTTATAATGCCTGTATGCAAGATCATAATCCCGCACTTCCTCAGTCAGAGAAGCTTCGCTATCAATATTCAGTCCAAAAGTCTTATATGCTTTTATCTCAACACTGAGAGCTTTTTGAAAATCCCTCTCTATATCGGCAAAGCCGCATACCGGACATTCCACGATCTGGTATTTCAATGCATCAAGGTTGCTGTATAAGGGTCTAAGATCGGGATCAGTGCCTGATTTGATAACCTTACTCATCATAGGGCTTCCCGAACTGAATACAGCCCCACAGGCAGGGCAGGTGTGTTCCCTGATGATCAGCAGCTCTGACTCATCAACATCTCTTTTTTTATCTTTTTTCTCACTCCCGGGAAGATTTCCTCTCATTATAGGCTCCTGTATCCGTTTATTGTTAGTGCCTTATGTCCACGAATATTTATCCGTACTTGATAATTTTAACATTTTTTCAAAGTCCCTACTACTGCAATTAGTAACTGATTAAAACTTCCCACACCGTGTAGTCTTGTCTGACGGTGTTTTAGTGAGACTTAGCAGTTCTCGAAAATGCTACAATACACCAGGAACGGACCGCCATGGAAGGCGGGACGAGTGAACAACGCTACATGGAAGTGGGAAGTTTTAAGGACTGATTATTTATGGCAAGTTCTTCAGTAAGCAAGCTTCCTGTCCACTACGTGCAACAGTTCCTCCCCCTGTGTATACCTGTGCAGATTATCAAGGCACAGTTCTACCACCTTTCTTCTGTTGTATTCACTCTCAAGTTTTCCTGCGGCATGTGGTGTGATGATCACATTTTCCATATCCCAGAGTTCTGAATCCCCCAAAGGTTCATCCTCAAATACATCAAGGCCTGCGCCGGCAATAATGCCCTGGCTTAGTCCGTCTATGAGGGCCATTGTATCCACCGTGCTTCCCCTTCCGGCATTTATCAGTACTGCTCCGCTCTTCATTTTTTTAACAGCTTCTATATCGATGATATGCCGGGTATCATCACCTCCGGGAAGCGCAAGCGCAACCACATCAGCCCGTCCGATCACCTGTAATGCTTCATCCGACACATACTGTTCATCAAAGAATTCACGCTTCATTTTCTTTGTACGGCTGATCCCTATCACATGGCAGCCCATGGATTTCATGATTGCAGCATAATGGGTACCTATGTCTCCCATTCCATATACAAGCACTGTGCTTCCTGCAAGTACAGCCCTCCTCCATTGTAATTCCCAGTGCCTTTTTTCCTGCTGATGGATATAGATATTTAAAGAGCATGCCAGTGCAAGCGTAAGCGCCGCCATATGTTCGGAAACTGCATCCCCATATGCTCCGGATGCATTCGTAAGCACAACATCTTCCTTAAGCAGACCATTGCTGCAATAAGTCTCGGCGCCCGCCCAGCCTAACTGCAGCCACTCAAGGCACTCGCATCCGGAAAGCAGATCCTCCGGCACCATTCCCACGATAGCACTTGCATCCTTCACATCTTCAGCAGTCAGCTGTTCCCCATTTTTAAAAACCGGTTCGTAACCGCCGCGTTCACCACCGGCTGCACTGTAGAATTCTTCTTTCTCATTTTCTTCCAGTGGAAGAGTAATAATAATTTTTTTCATTGCATTCTCCTAAAATAAACTTTTTTAATCCGGACGAAAACCTTATCTTCCCCCATAGTAGAGCCTGTTCAGACGATGAACGATATCATTACAGTCGCGCTCCTTATGTTCCACCTTGTGGATGCTCTTATCATCCCCCACGCTGACAACCTTTTCATAACCGTATTCCTTTTTCAGATAGTCGATCATATTTTCAACTGTCGCATTTTTGTTATAGATCTTTATATAACTGTATCCCGGATAATCATCAGAGGGATAAGTTATTATTTTGAAATCATCACTGTAGCCTTCCGCCTCCAGATCATCTGCCAGGGCTTTTATCAGCTCTGTCTTATCAACCAAAAGGTAATACACCACCGCATGTTCTTCAGGCCTGGATTTATTCAGATAATTTCTGTAGGGTGAACGGTGAAGCTTATCATATATCTTTTTCTCTGCATCATTTTTTAACTCATCATAGTAGATCAGAAGCACATCCTCCAATATTACCGTCGTGAAGGAACTGAAATTCTTTTTCTTAAAATAGTTTTCTATTTCAGCCGCATGCTGTGCCGATATCACATATACCCTGGGATAGCTGTTTTCATTTATGTCATACATGATGGCACCGTCCATTGCTATGATGGGAATGCGTGGACGGATATCTCCCATTGCCTCAAGATATGCAGCAGGAGTCCGAAGTGTCATGACTGTCAGAGGCATTCCGTCATCAAGGAGATTGGTAAGAGTAAAACGGCTGAAAGGCGTCAGTTTTTCTCCTGTGCTCCTTAATGCATTATCCATATCCGCAATAAACAGGACATCTTTCCGCCGCTTTCCGTGAATGTGTATCAGATTGATCACAAGACCTACCGCTATTCCGATAAGGGTATCAAGGCTTCGGTCCATGACAAAGAAAAAGGGATTGTCATCCGACAGATGATTTACCACAATGCTAAGATAAACCACACATGAAAAATAGGACGCATTCTTTTTATTCAAAAGTATCGTCGTGTATATGATGGGCATGATAAAAAGCGAAAGGATAAAGTAATGCAGTACCCCTTCCTTTAAGTCCAACACATAGTATTTTAACAGGATAAATACGAGTCCGTAAAATGCGCCTATGACGGTTCCCACTGTACGCTGCAGGGCATTCTTTACCGAGTCCTTATGATGCGGCTGAATGCACCATAACACTGCCAGTGCCGAATAAAAAGGCGTTCCCTGTCCGCCACGCAGCAGGTATATCACAAAGCACAGCATCACGCCTATGGCTGACTTGATTATACGGAGTCCTATTTTCGGTATGGTCTTTCTTTTTTCACTCATAGGCAGTCTTTTCAGATCAAGTCATTCTGGAATCTTGACAGATGCTCGTACGGAAGGATCAGACGTCCTCTATAGAGTCCGCATCCGTCATTGATAAGTGTATTATCGATCGCACCAAACATATTGACATTGACTTTGCTGAGGTCCAGTTCCTGCAGCCTCATTCCCCTTTCGTATGCATCATCAAAATAGAGATTCTCGCCATAGGGTATCGCTTCCCTTCTGGCACGTTCTTTTTCCTGTCTTTTCTCGTACCCCAGGTGATTGGCCGGACCTATCTCTGCAATGTCATCCATTTCCTTTGTCCGTATCTGCACTTCTATATTGCTGCGTGAAGTATTATCGAAAAAGGAAATATGCTTCAGTGGGATATGTACCGGTTGCACAGTGGTGATCATAGATATACTCAACTATATTTCCGTTGATCTTTTCTTCCAGCCTGATGATGGATTTGATGCGCCCCTTAAATGTAAAAGCCAGGAAGGGGTATTTATCGGCCATATACTTATAGAACTCGCGTATACGCTGTGACTGTCCCGTAAGGAAATCATTATGTTCCAGAAGTCCTATCATCTGCAGAAGGCAGTTGCTGTGCGCAAGATCCACGCCGTTATTATTCTGTACGGCACTGTTCTTCAGATCCTCCGAATAATTATGAAGGATCTTAACTACAGTATCTCCCCTGTATAAATAATCATTTAAAGTGTTCATCACCGCCCCCTTATTTTAAGCCACACAAACGGATAACAATTACGCTTGCCTAAAAAATAAGGCCGCATAAACAATGCCGCCTTATTTATAGATCATCAAGTATCCTCTCCGCCGCCCTGCCTCTTGATATTCCGTTATCCATCGCCATCTTGCCGATATAGCGATGTGCCTCGTCCTCGGACATTTTCTTTTTATTTATCAGAAGGAGCTTGGCCTTATTGACCACACGCATCTCCTCCATCTTTTCCTCTGCCTTTGTCACCCTGGCTTCCAGCTTATGCATCTTATTCTGGGTAGCCACCAGGAAACGGACACTCTTATCTATCCGTCCCTTGGGCGAAGGCTTCGGCATGACCATTATTCCCTGCTCAGTCACATGGTCCAGCACATCCTCATATATATCCTGAGGAACCACCATAAGCACAGACGCATCACACTGTTCCACAATGTCAAGCGCCAGCTCCTCGCCGCTTTCATCAGGCAAGGGTGCATTGATGATAACGAGATCGTAATATCTTTCCAAGACATAACGCCTCGCCATCGCCCCGCTTTTCCTGGACTCAACAGTGATGACATCCATAAGCGACCGTTTTATAAGTGTCTCAAACTGCTCCGAGGCTGAGACTATCAACGCCGAATGCACTGTGTCGTCATGTTTCGGCATGGGTTACCTCCTAAGCACAAAGTTACTCAGTATATTCCTTTATTATCTCCGCAGGGACGTATTGTTTTACAAACGCACTTTCCTTTGCGAGTTTTGCTGCTTCCTTTTTGGAGCCGGGCAGAAATGCATCATCTTCATTCATTTCTGCCGGCAGTGCAAGCTTTCGTTCTATACCGGAAAGTCCTGCATATATCAGAAGCGCATATACCAGGTAGGGATTACTCCCTGCATCCGGGCTTCTCAGCTCAGCCCTGGTCTTTCCCTTATAGCTCTCTATATACATAAGCTCCGACTGCCCCAGACCGGACCAGTTTATACGGTCAGGTGCCGTATTATTGCCCAGACGTGAATAAGAGGAATCCGTAGGATTAAGGAAAATCGTCAGATCCCTTATCTTTTCTATTATGCCCGCAGCGGCATATTTTATGACATCATTCCCCTCACTATCTACTGCATACATATTTATGTGGTAACCGTTTCCCGGCATATCCGCAAGGGGAAGCGGTGAAAAATCCGCTGTCAGACCATATCTGTTCGCTATGGTGCTGACTGCCATCTTAAATGTTGTCATCTGGTCGGCAGCCTTAAGCGGCCTTGCATAGTGAAAATCTATCTCATTCTGTCCAGGTCCTTTTTCATGATGGGATCTTTCAGGGCGAAGCCCCATCTTTTCTATGGTAAGGGTTATCTCACGCCTTATGTTCTCGCATTTATCCAAAGGCGCTATATCCATATAACCTGCCTGATCATAGGGATTCTTGGTAGGATTTCCTTCATCATCATTAGAGAAAAGATAAAACTCAGTCTCATTTCCAAAACGGAATTCTATGCCTGCATCCTCGGCCTTCTGGATTGCTTTCTTTAAAAGGTATCTGGTATCAGCCTCATAAAGCTCACCATCCGGTGTATATACATCACAGAACATCCTGAGTACCCTTCCGCTGTCAGGCCTCCAGGGCAGTATAGCCATGGTATCCGGATCCGGCTTAAGATAAAGAGACGAGTATTTGCTGTCTGCAAAACCTGCAATTGCCCTCGTACCGATCTGTATACCATCCTCAAAAGCTTTTTTCACTTCTCCGGGCATAACAGATATATTCTTTTGTACGCCGTATGCATCCCTGAAAGCAAGACGGATAAACTTTACATCCTCTTCCTCAATATACTTTAAAACCTCTTCCATAGTATACTCCATAGTCACTCCCTCCCCATGGTCATGGTTGTTCTATTAATATTCTTCTGCCCGCACTGATAGCATCCCGCCGGCGGGGTCGTTCGCTAAGCAGTTCTTACGGAAATGTCCAAGTCATCAAGAAGCGTCCGGAACCGTTCACACGCTACATCCGTGTAGCGTTGTTCACTCCCCCCGCCATCCATGGCGTGGTGTTCCTAGTAAACATAGCATTTCCGAGAACTGCTAAAGCTCACTTTACACCGTCTGGCTGCTATACAGTGCGGGCTTACGAAATCTATATCGTCGATATCCTGGGGGAAATGTCCTCCAGCACATCCAACAGTATCCTTACGGTATCAAGGGATGTGAACATCGTCACACCATTCATAATAGCACAGCGTCTGATTTCTATTCCATCGCTGTAATGTATGCCTGACAGAATTGCTCTGGTATTGATAATATAGCTTACGTAGCCTGCTCTGATAGATCTTAATATTTCATCACTTCCGTCACTTATCTTACCGCGGATACGTGTGCGGATTCCATGTTCCTTAAGATACATTGCAGTTCCTATGGTTCCCTCAATATTAAATCCCAGCTCATAGAAACGCCTGATAAGCGGAAGTGCCTCATCCTTATCCTCATCAGCAAGTGTTACCATTACAGTACCGTATTCCTTCATTTTGATACCGGAAGCCTGCAATGCTTTATACAGCGCTCTCTTAAGGCTCTTGTCATAGCCTATTGCTTCCCCTGTTGATTTCATCTCAGGCGAAAGGTATGCGTCCATTCCGTTAAGCTTCTCAAAAGAGAATGCAGGTGCCTTTACATACCAGAAATCTTTCTCCTTTGTGATGGTATCAGCTAATCCCTGGTCCTTAAGGCTCTCCCCCAGCATTACCTTCGTGGCGATATCCACCAAAGATACCCCGGTTGATTTTGAAAGGAAAGGCACGCTCCTTGATCCTCTGGGATTAACTTCAATTATGTACACACTCTCATCCTTATCCACGATAAACTGTATATTATAGAGACCGACTATTCCTATGCCAATGCCAAGCTTCCTTGTATATTCCCATATCGTATCCTTGACCTTCTGCGATATCGAGAAAGGAGGATAAACACTCATGCTGTCTCCTGAATGCACGCCGGTACGCTCTACCAGCTCCATGATGCCGGGCAGGAATACGCTCTCGCCGTCGCATACTGCATCGATCTCCACTTCCTTTCCCACTATGTACTTATCAACCAGCACGGGTCTGTCTGCATCGATCTCAACAGCGTTCTTTAAGTAATGAACAAGCATCTCCTCATTTGCAACGATCTCCATTGCCCTGCCCCCCAGGACGAATGATGGACGTACAAGCACAGGATAACCTATCTGTTCCGCCGCCCTGATACCATCAGGTATATTAGTAACGGCAAGCCCCTCGGGATGTGGTATTCCAAGCTTATTTATCACATTTTCAAATGCATCCCTGTCCTCTGCAGCAAATATTGCTTCGCATCCGGTACCTATGATCTTTACGCCTCTTTTTGCTAAAGGCTCTGCAAGATTGACTGCCGTCTGACCTCCTAAGGATGTTATTACACCGATAGGCTTCTCAAGTTCTATGATGTTCATTATATCCTCTACGGTAAGAGGCTCGAAATAGAGCTTGTCAGCCGTGGTATAGTCAGTGGAAACAGTTTCCGGATTGTTATTGATGACGATGGCTTCATAGCCTCTTTCATGAATAGTCTTTACGGCATGGACTGTTGAATAATCAAATTCCACACCCTGACCTATCCTTATGGGTCCGGAACCGAGAACTATTATCTTTTTATTATCCGAAACGATTGATTCGTTTTCTTCCTCGTAAGTTGAGTAAAAATACGGAACATAGCTTTCAAACTCACTGGCACAGGTATCGATCATCTTGTAAACCGGATGCATGCCGTAAGAACGTCTCAGTTCCCAGACATCATCCTCCGTACACCCTAAAAGTTCAGCTATATATGAATCGGAAAAGCCCATCCTCTTTGCTTCATACAGAGTATCCCTGTCAATAACAGGCTTTCCGTTTTCATCGAGCCTGCAGGTCTCTTCCAGCTTAATCTCATGGTCAACTATCATTTTGATCTTATCAAGGAAGAACATATCTATCTTAGTTCTTGAATAGATAGTCTGGGGATCCGCACCGAGCCATAAAAGCTCAGATATTGCATATATCCGGTCGTCTGTCCCTTCCTCTATGTAGGAAAGCAGTTTCTCGATTGCTTCCTTCCGGTTTTCAGGCTCCGGCTTGTCCGAAAGATTCTCTACATCGAATTTCGCCAGATGAATGTGGTTCTTTCCATCCTCCAGCGAACGGATAGCCTTAAGAAGACTTTCCTCCAAAGTCCTGCCCACGCTCATGGTCTCGCCTGTGGCTTTCATCTGGGTAGAAAGCACATTTGATGCCAGCGTAAACTTATCGAAGGGGAACCTGGGCATCTTGGTCACAACATAATCCAAAGCGGGCTCAAAACAGGCCGATGTATTGGCAAGCTCTATCTCATCCAGATTCATTCCAATTGCGATCTTTGCCGACACCCTTGCAATAGGATAGCCGCTGGCCTTGGATGCAAGTGCAGATGAACGGGATACCCTTGGATTGACTTCTATTACATAATAATTAAAGGATTCCGGATCGAGGGCGAACTGAACATTGCACCCGCCCTTTATCTTAAGCGCCCTGATTATCCTCAATGCGCTGTCCCTTAGCATATGATACTCTTTATTTGTAAGAGTCTGGCTGGGTGCAACCACTATGGAGTCACCGGTATGTATGCCCACAGGATCAAGGTTTTCCATATTGCAGACGGTAATGGCTGTGTCATTAGAATCACGCATAACCTCATATTCAATCTCTTTGTATCCCTTGATACTTTTCTCTACCAATACCTGATGCACAGGAGACAGTGCAAGAGCATTCTTCATCCTCTCACGCATCTCTTCCTCGTCATTCGCAAAACCGCCGCCGGTTCCGCCCAGGGTAAAAGCAGGCCTCAGGATAACAGGATAACCTATCTCCTCTGCTGCCGCTAATCCTTCTTCCATGCTCTCTGCTATAGCTGAAGGAACTACCGGTTCTCCCAGGCTTTCACACAGTTCCTTGAACTGCTCCCTGTCCTCAGCCTTTCGGATGCTCTCTGCATCAGTTCCCAAAAGCTCTATCTCACATTCATCAAGCACGCCCTTATCGTAGAGCTGCAGTGACAGATTAAGACCTGTCTGTCCTCCTATTCCCGGCACAATGGCATCAGGCCTTTCATATCGGCATATCCTTGCCATATACTCCAGAGTCAGCGGCTCCATATATACCTTGTCAGCTATGGCATGATCAGTCATTATGGTGGCCGGATTTGAATTAGCAAGTATTACTTCATAGCCTTCTTCCTTAAGTGCAAGACAGGCCTGGGTTCCTGCATAATCAAATTCCGCTGCCTGCCCGATAACGATGGGACCTGACCCTATCACAAGTACCTTTTTTATATCAGTTCGCTTTGGCATTTTTTCTTAACCTCTTTTCATCAGATCGGTAAAACGTGAAAACAGATATCCGCTGTCCTGAGGGCCCGGCGCACTTTCAGGATGGTACTGCACGGAAAATACCTTATCCTCATCGCTGTAAATTCCCTCTACGGTATTGTCCAGTACATTTATGTGTGAAACCTTAAGGCCTGTTCCCTTTAGTGACTCCTCCTCAACTGCATAGCTGTGGTTCTGGCTGGTTATCTCAATCTTTCCGCTGCGGACATCCCGCACAGGATGGTTTCCGCCCCTGTGGCCGAATTTTAATTTGTATGTCTTTGCTCCGTAAGAAAGCGAAAGGAGCTGGTGACCGAGACAGATACCAAACATAGGGATCTTTCCCCTTAAGTTTTTCAATGTTTCTATCACCTCCGGCACATCACAAGGGTCTCCCGGCCCGTTTGAAATGAACACTCCGTCCGGATGAAGTGAAAGGATCTCTTCCCAGTCAGTATCATAGGGAACAATAGTAACATTACATCTGCTGCGATTGAGCATCCTTACGATATTCGACTTCATTCCACAGTCTATTGCCACCACATTAAATAACGGATTTGAAGTACGGCTGTACCACTTCTTCGAACAGCTGCATCTCTTAACCGCATCATGCGGTATCGGTGTTTCCTCTATTATCTTAAGGCCTTCCTCCGCGGACATATCTTCATCGGTAATTATGCACCTTCCGGAACCGTTGTCACGAATACTTCTTACAAGCTTTCTCGTATCTACGCCGCATATTCCGGGAATACCGTTTTCCTCCAAAAGTTCAGGCAGTGTCTTGGCTGACCTGAAATTGGAAGGGTTATCATTTATATCCCTGACAATAAATGCAGATGGAGATATCATTCTGCTTTCGAAATCCTCGTCCGCAACACCGTAGTTTCCGATAAGCGGATATGACATTACAATAGCCTGGTCGGTATATGAAGGATCCGAAACTATCTCCTGATATCCTGCCATTGATGTATTGAAGACTATCTCACACACGACGGTTTTGCTGCCGCCAAAGCCGGTTCCCAGATATTCAGATCCGTCCGCCAGGATCAGTTTTCTGTTAAGTTCCATTACTTTCGTTTCTCCTTTGCCATCCACTATCAGTGTGAATGCACTCAAATTATACACATTTTTTTTATGGTTCAAAACCCTGCAAAACCCTTACTTTTCAGCCTTACTTTTCATTCGTTTTTTAACTCTTAATTCTTAACGAAGCAGCTATAAAGCCTTTGAATAAAGGATGCGGTCTGTTAGGCCTGGATTTAAACTCCGGATGGTATTGGACACCTATATAGAAATCCCTGTCAGACAGCTCCACTGTCTCGACAAGCCTTCCGTCAGGCGATATTCCGGAAAGGCAGAGCCCCTTCTCCTTAAGTACATCCCGATAGTCATTATTAAATTCATAACGATGTCTGTGTCTTTCGGAGATCTCTGTTTTTCCGTAATAACTCTCCATCTTTGTGCCCGGTACGATACTGCAGGGATAGCTTCCAAGTCTTAGTGTTCCACCCTTTTCTATCTCATCCGACTGCCCCGGCATAAAATCGATGACCTTATGCTCCGAAGGATCATGGAATTCACCCGAGCATGCATCCTCTATTCCTGCCACGTGTCTCGCATATTCTATTACAGCTATCTGCATTCCAAGACAGATTCCGAAATAAGGTATCCCCTCTTCCCTCGCAAATTTAGCTGCAAGTATCATTCCCTCTATTCCTCTGTCACCGAAGCCCCCGGGAACGATTATGCCGGAAAGTCCTTCAAACACTTCCTTATAGTTTGCCTCTGTAATCTCTTCAGAATCAAGCCATTCTATATTGACTTTTGCATTCAATGCAAAGCCTGCATGCCGCAGCGCCTCAGCTACAGAAAGGTATGCATCATGGAGCTGGACATATTTTCCAACAAGTCCTATTGTCACTTCGCTGTTGAGATTATCTATACTGCTAACAAGCGCTTCCCATTCCTTAAGATCCGGCTCCGGAGCATTGATCCCCAGCTCCCTGCATACTACTCCGGAAAAACCGGAATCCTCAAGCATAAGCGGAGCACCGTATAAAGAGCTGAGCGTCCTGTTTTCTATAACGCAGTCTTCCTTGACATTACAGAACATTGAAATCTTTTTGAATATACCCGGATCAAGTGGTTCATTGCACCTGAGCACTATAATATCAGGCTTAATGCCCATTCCCTGCAGCTCCTTAACCGAGTGCTGTGTAGGCTTTGATTTATGTTCATTGGAACCGTGCAAATAGGGAACCAGGGTAACATGAATAAACAGACTGTTTTCCGGTCCGACTTCCAGTGAAATCTGTCTTACGGCCTCCAGAAAAGGCTGTGACTCGATATCACCGATGGTTCCTCCAATCTCTGTTATGATCACATCTGCACCGGTCTCTTTTCCGGCACGATATACGAATTCTTTAATCTCATTTGTGATATGTGGGATAACCTGAACAGTCGAGCCCAGATACTCACCACGCCTCTCTTTATTGAGTACATTCCAGTATACCCTTCCGGATGTGAGATTGGAAAATTTAGTAAGGTCTTCATCAATAAATCTTTCATAATGCCCCAGGTCAAGATCCGTTTCCGCACCATCCTCGGTAACATACACCTCACCATGCTGATATGGACTCATGGTTCCGGGATCCACATTAATAT
>JAGBLN010000028.1 GCA_017635395.1 Lachnospiraceae bacterium | reverse complement strand
CTGCCTTTGCATCCCGACGGATCATTTTCTCCCTTGTCTCAAATGTGAAATCAAGTTTAGTCACTTTTTCCACCTCATATCTTCTGTTGATGAAGAAATCTATGTCATTTACATAGTAAATCAAGCATCTTAGGGGCATGTTGGGATTAAATGATGCCTGGTGCTCATAGTAATTGATATGAGTGATACTTACATCTTGACTTTCAGTTTGGCATGTTTTATTCTTTAGATGTTTGGAAGAAAAGTGGATTTCAGCACTGCATGTTCTGATTGCGGTGTATCTGATGGGCGTTTCGCCTTTTATTCACGAAGGAGACAGGTTGTTTTCGTTTGCAAAAAACAAAGGCGGTGGTATGTACGGAAAAAAGGAACGACGACTATTCGTTTATGGCGTATGATGTAGCATTTCGTACGCTTGAGACAGAGTGTGATGACGCGTTGATCTGCTTTGTGAACCATATGTTCAATGAGAACTATGACAGGACAGCAAAGGTAGTGCGGTTGCGTAATGAACACTTTGTTGAAAATCAGGGGAAACCGGATGAGAAAAGGGTTACGGATTCCCATTTCAGGATAATCTTCAGGGGCACAGAGACGGATTATCAGGTTGAATGTGAAAGCTGTGGATACAGCAGGACACTATTGGTACGGCTGTTCCAGTATGCGGTGCAGTCTGCGATTGACAATGCGGCTGGACCCTCGCAGTCAAAAATAGTGATCAGTATCCCGAAGGGGGGACTATTGGTGCTTCGTGATGATGATCCCGTTCTATTTCTTCAACCTGGAAGAAAGACTCGATATTTATGAGTCAGATCCGGAGGTACTGAAGGAGTTCGAAACACTCTACTGCAGCATAATCGACCGAATAGGTGAGATAGACGAGGCTGAATTGTCACTAAGGTCCAAAGGTGTTATAATTAGGCAGATGGAAAAGGTCTCTAAGAGGCTGGCAGATAAGAAACAGAATGTCAGGGAGAAAGTGGGTGAGATCATGGAAATACAGTCAGAAAGATGGGAGTGGCTTGACAGGTTTGATGCGGCTGTCGAGGGTGGCAGAGCTGAGGGTAAAGAACTTCAGCTAATAGAGATGGTCTGCAAGAAACTCCGTAAGGGTAAGGAAGTCTGGCAGATAGCCGATGAACTTGAGGAGGACGAGGTACGAATCAAGATAATCTGCGATGCGGCCGCAGCATTTGCACCGGAATATGATGAGGAGAAGGTGTTTGAGGCTTTAGGTGTTGGTAAGATGGTATAACCGTTCAATTCTTGCGGAAACACCTACGGCCTGACAGCAGTGGAGAAGTGATATTTAAAATATAAACGAATACGAACTCATAAAGAAATGCCTCCGGATTGAATCCGGAGGCATTTTTGTCAGAAAAGAATCCTTTGTGCAAATTGATCATTTTATAAATGATGAAATATAAAACTTGACAATAAACAGAAGTTAGAATATACTAACTATTGTTTGAGAGAAGTAATATATGGTCGTTATCCCAAATTGAATATTGGGGCAAAGCATATGATAGGCACGGAGGATTACTATGAAAAATGTATCAGAGAAGAGATGCTTGAAAAAAATTAAAAAGAAGGCAGTCCTGATCATGGGGGTATACACAGCATTAACACTGCTTGCTTTTACCGGATGCGGGAAAAAAGATGGCATTCCCTCAGGCAGCATAGGGACTATGGAAGCTGCGGATTTCACGGAGTATGTGAAGGCAGACGGAACTGTGGAATGTGCAAAGCCCTACTATGTTTATTCTACCCTTACCCTTCCGGTTGAAAAAATACTTGTTGAGGAGGGAGACCGGGTATCGGCAGGCGACCTGCTGTGCGTCCTGGATACGGAGTCTATAGAAGAACAGATAGAGGTAAAGCAGGCGGCAATGGACCTGACGGAAAGAAGTGCTTCCACCAGTGTGGAGGCTGCGCGGCATCAGTACAACATATACACGGAAGGCCTTACCAACGGAACAGACGCAAATCTTGTGGAAGCTATGGCTAACCTGCAGGTAGCAAGGGAAACTTACGAGTCGGCCCAGAAAGCCTATGATGACTACAAGGAGTCACTGAACCTGGGCATGGATCCGACACTGGTGGCTGCAGACCAAGCTGTGGCTCAGGCAGCTACGGCAGTCCAGCAGGCCAAGTCCATGCAGAGCGAGCTGGATGATGAGCACGGCGTAAGCGATATAGAAAAGGAAAAAGCTGAGGACGCCGTGGACAGCGCAAGTCTTTCATATGTCCAGGCTGTACAGAGCAGGGAAAACCTTCTGCGCCAGAGCGACATCCGTCTGGCTGATTATGCAAAGAGCGCAGAGGATGCAAATCTTAATTATATGACGGCGCAGATCGCATATAACGCAGCAGTGAGGGCATTGGAAAATGCAAGGGCTCTCAGTGCCGATGCCATTGAACAGGCACAATTGAAGGGTGATCTTTCGGTTGACGAGATCCAGATGGCCCAGCTTCAGAAAAAACTTTTAGATGCCCAGATACTGGCTGATTTTTCCGGAACGGTAACAGCAGTCAATATAGAAGTCGGTGAAAACTCTACCGGCGTTCTGTTTGTCATAGAGGATACCAAGGACCTGGTGCTTACGGCGAAAGTTCCGGAGAAGGACATAAACAGCATTTCGGAAAATATGTCTGTCCTTGTCACTCCCAAGGCAGATAATTCAGACACATACGGTGGCAGCGTCAAGAGTGTTGCCGACTCAGCATACAAGAATGCATCGGGCAAGACCGACACATCAGGCGAGGACGCAGACTATAAGGTAACTGTTACCGTTGAGAACCCTGACGAAAAGATAAAGATAGGAATGAACGGCGAAGCGGAGTTCCTGGTTTATTCAAAGGAAAGCTGCGTTGCCGTTCCTAACGAAGCCATATTCATGGATGAAAACGGAAACAAGTTCATCCTTACAGCTTCCGGAGACAGCGGCAAAGTATCGCTTCAGAAATCAGCCGTGACCATAGTCTATGCCGGCAAGAATATGAGTGTCATAGAAGGCAGCGGTGTAAAGAACGGCACCAAGTATATAACAGAAGCCGCAAGCTACATGGAATATGCAGACAGCAGCGTGGATGTGGTGGATTAAGGGAGTTCCTTATGGCAGACAAAGTAGTATTAAAAGATGTTTCAAAAATATATAAGACAGGCGAGACGGAGTACCGTGCGCTGGATCATGTAGACCTGAATATAGAAGAGGGACGCTTTGTGGTTATCCTTGGCCCCTCAGGTGCCGGCAAGTCCACCCTTTTAAACCTTATCGGAGGCATGGACAATCCTACCAGCGGGGATGTCATTGTAAACGGCGAGAATATCTCAAAGTACAGCGACAGGCAGTTAAGCGATTTCAGGGCACATACCATAGGCTTTATTTTCCAGTTTTACAACATACTCCCGTCGCTTACGGTGCTTGAAAATGTGGAGCTTGTAAAGGAGATAACAAAGACCAAGGTGGACGCCAAACAGGCTGTAAGGGATGTGGGACTTGAAAATCATTTTTATAAATTCCCGAATCAGCTTTCGGGAGGTGAGCAGCAGAGAGTGTCGATCGCCAGGGCCATTGCCAAGAATCCGGCCCTGCTCCTTTGCGACGAGCCTACGGGTGCCCTGGATTCACAGACCGGTGCCATGGTCTTAAAGATACTTAAGAGGCAGTGCGATGCGGACCATGGAAGCAATACGGTGATCATCGTTACACATAACGCACTTATCGCCGATACGGCGGATGTGGTAATAAGGGTTAAGAACGGACATATAGTAAGCGTGGATGAAAATCCTTCGCCTATGGACATAGATGATGTTTCCTGGTAGGAACGGAGAAACGGACTAATGCTGATCAGAAAAATGCTGCGTGACATAGTAAGTAATTTCACGCAATTTTTGACAATATTTGCTATGGTCACTATTGCAATGGCTGTATATGTGGGCATATGTGCTTACGGGGATGGAATGAAGGTTTCCGGAGACGAGATGTATGCTGAATATAATCTGGCTGACCTTTGGCTGTCAGGATCAGAGTTTTCTGAGTCTGATATGGATAAGATAAAGTCTGTGGATGGCGTAGAGGATGCTATGCGTTATATGTCGCTTTCCATGACGGGGACGGTGGAGTATGCCGATGGGCGTAAGGAGTCATTTTCCGTTCCGATGGAAGGCGTTTTTATCGATACGTCCGTAAAGACACTTTCCGTCAACCGCTTCAGGGTGGCGGAAGGGAAGGATTACGATCCTGATGCGGACGGTCTGTGGCTCGGGCGTATGTTTGCCGAGGCACGTGATATACATCCTGGGGATATCATAACGCTTAAGTATGAGGATGCAGAGATCACAAAAGAAGTCCTGGGTATCATCTCTGTTCCTGATCATGTCTATGTGACTCAGGATGCATCGGTTATTTTCCAGGAGGCTGAGAATTATGGATGGGCATATATGTCCATGCGCTACTTCCCGCAGGAAGCCATGTATGACAGCATGATAGAGAGCGAAGCCATGCAGGGCTTCCTTTCGGCCAGTGATTCACTGAAGATGATGCATGAAAGCGGCATGTCCTGGAGGGATATCCTTGTGACGCAGTTAGGGGATATGTCTCCGGATGTGGACCTGGAGACGGCACTTGAGCTGGCACCTGACATAGCAAACGATACTGCAGGTGAGGAAAAGAAACATGCATTCATAAAGGCCCTGGATCCCGATTTCAATCTGGAGAAGGCCTATGTATATCCTATGGTCTGCGTGGATGTGGAAGGCGAGGCTCCGGGAATATACAGCGGCAATAAGGATGACGGATCCTTTGATAAAAAGCTGGACCGTATAAAAAGGGAACTGTATGAGATTGATGCAGTGGACTCTGTCACCGGCCGGGATATGTGTGCTTCATATTCGGCATATAAATCGGAATCCGAAGAGGGGGATACCTTTTCGGGTATGTTTACTTTCCTTTTTCTTTTCATAGCATCGCTGTCCGTAATAACCACCATGAACCGTTTCGTAAAAAAACAGCGTATGCAGATCGGTGCGCTTAAGGCCCTGGGCTTCCGCAATTCAAGAATATACAGGCATTACATTTCATACGGTTTTTTTGTAAGCCTGATCGGTGTTATTGTAGGTTTTGCGGTGGGAATACCTTCTCTTGGCGTGAACCTTTATGCTGAGGAAATGGACTTTTATGATGTGCCGGTAGGCGGTCTGTATATAGCTGAGAAAAACTATATTGTGGCAGCGGTTATCGTCCTTATGGTTACGGTAGTCACTTATTTCTCAAGCAGGAAGATACTTTCCGAGCCTGCCGCACAGACCCTCAGGCTGGAAGTGCCCAAGATCAAGCAGAAAAAGAAGAGTGAAAAGCCGGGAGGCATAATGTCCAGGCTTTCCTTTGCAGTCAAGTGGAACTTAAGGGATGTAGCCAGGAGCAAAGCCCGTACCATAATGGGTATCGTAGGTGTGGCAGGATCCACGCTTCTGATAGTAATGGCCTACGGAATGGAAGACTCTATGTTAAATTACCTTGACTGGGAGTTCTCCGGGATACTCAGGTTCACATCAAAGCTTACCTTTGATTCGGATATAACAAATGTGGAGAGAAGCGACCTTTACAGGGCGTACGGAAATGCCACCACCCAGAGCGTGCCCATAGAGTACTATGACGGCAACGGGCTGCTGCAGACATCGGTCATAACCGTAAATGACTCGGAGGGGATGATCGCTCTGTGTGACCATGACAAGGTTTCCCATGATATCAATGAGGGCATACCGGGTGCAACCTACAGCGACATAAACGCACCCGGGGCTCTTTTTGCCACGGAAAAGCTCATAAAGAATAAGAACCTGGATATCAGTAAACCGCTGAAGTGGCATATACTGGGAAGCGATGACTGGTACGAGAGCAGTATAGCTGCCGCAAACCGGGATCCCCAGGCCCAGCAGTTTGCCATGACCAGGCAGGCTTTTGAAAACCTCGGCGAGAAGTACGAGCCGGATACCCTTTACACGGATATGGATCTTGCTGGAGTGGACGATGAGGATATAGACGGTGTCAGCGCCATAAGTACCCTTCCATCCCTGCGGGAGCAGATGAGCGGAATGCTGTCCATGATACAGGGGATGCTTGGCTTATTTATAGTAGTGGCAGGGGCACTGGGCTTTATTATCATATACAATATGGGCCTGCTTTCTATGAACGAGAAGATGTACCAGTTCTCGACACTCAAGGTTTTAGGCTTCGGTTTCCCTAAGATCATGAGGATATATACTATGCAGAATATCTGGATCACTCTCTGCGGCATAGCCATCGGACTTCCTATGGGTTATTGTTTCACGGACTTCCTGTTCGTATTTGCCATAGGCGAGGAGTACGATTTCAACGCTCATATAGACCCTTCTGCGTATATCATTGCATCTGCAGGAACCATACTTGTAATGGTCATTACCAGCATCGTTTTGGCCCAAAGCCTTAGGAAAATCGACATGGTTGCCAGCCTTAAGGCGAATGAGTAATACGTTATGTAAACTCAACTAATCTAATTGTCCTGAAAAAAACGGTCTTTTTGGAAAACTGTCAGAATTTTTTCAAAAAAAATCAAAAAAAACACCTTTTATGATAAAATGTAGCATAGGTTTGCTATAAACTTTAGGGGTGTTTTATGCTTGCAGACGAGCTTATAAAACAGAATAAGCAAAGGCAAAAGCAGACAGAAGTGTTTGACGAAGATGAGGAGACACTTATGTATAAGCCTGTCGAACGCAGGAAGTATTTTAATGACAGTGATGATGTTTTTACACAAAAAGATGTAAAGTCACTGAATACGGCCCCTTCGGTGTTTGACAGAGATGCGATATTTAAATCAGTCAGGACAGATAACTGAGTTCTGAAACAGGTAGGGTGAGGGTTAATGGATAGATATAGCAATAAACTAAAAAATAAGCCGTTTGCGGATTATAATGAATTTATGCAGTATATGTTCGACTGCGTAAATACGTGCATAGATGCTTACCTGGAAAGGATGAAAGCTGTCTTTTCGACGGGACAGGGCCAGTACAAGAATGTTCTCTATCCCGATATCGAAGTGGCCAGTGATGTCTGCCGTGAACGGATTGAGAAGTTCGTTATGGGGAATCCGTCTGCCGAAGCAGAAGAGGATACTGATGAGGATGGCGATAAAGAGGGCGTAAAGAAAAAGAAGAAGGCCGAGAAGAAGGAGCCTAGCGAGGCCATAAGCGATGACCTTCTGGATCTTTTTTCCAGCCTGACAGAAGCCATAGATGATGAAGAGGAAGTAAAGGAAATCCCTACAAGATCCGATGTAATGGGGGCGGAAGAAACCCTGGAATTCATCATCAGCAGAGCAGAGGCATCCATCGAAAAAGGTGTAAAGCTCCCGCTCTATGAACTGTGCAAGAAGCTTGAGTTTGAACCTTTTACCATATTCTGTTTTACTGCCGGAATCCTGTCCAGTACCCAGACTGACTATGCCGGCGTATATCAGATCGTCAATGAAAACGGCGGACTTTCCTGCCCGACCATAGAATCAGCAGCAAGGCTTTATTACGGAGATAAGTTTTCGGTGACAGGCGCTTACGGCGGAATGAGTGCCTGCCTTGAGCAGCTCATGCCCATACTTGACCTGCATGTAGTAAACAGCATGCCGTTCTCTACTGCTGTATCACCGGATAAAAGAGTTATCGACTTCCTTTTCGGTAGAGATCCCTTCAAGCTTGATGAAGACTATTCAAGGTTCTTCAATACCCTGACAAAGCCGGGAGAAGAACTTGATCCCATAATGGCAAATGCTACTGTCCTGGAGGCTATGGAGATAGCCTATGCTGAAGGCACCAGGATTTTCTATTACTATGGTGATGAAGGAAGCGGCCGTAAGTTCTTCGTTAAGAAATTCTGCGAGAAGAATAATCTCCGTGCCATCACCATCAACTGTAAGAAACTTTTCGATTATGATTTCCAGTTTGTTAACAGAGCCCTGTGGGCTGTCACCAGAGAGTGTATCCTTACCAATGCATGCTGCTGTCTGACCGATCTTCAGTACAGGGAAGAGGAAAAGGAAAAGTTTTTCGGGTATATGGATCTTGCTTTCTCCAAACTTACTGAGAAAAATATTACCGTTTTCGCAATGTCCAAGCTGAACATCTCTATGAAGGAAATCACAAAAGAGACTTTTGCTGAATTTGAGCTTCCGGCACCTACCACTACCGACCGACTGGCATGCTGGGAATATTTTGCAAAGCAGTATTCCTTTGATGAGGATGTGGACCTGCTGGAGATGTCCACAAAGTTCATCTTTACAGCGGGCAAGGTTAAGGATGCCCTCAAGGAAGCAAGGAACCTTTCCCTGATGGACAAGGAGAATGTGATATCCAGGAAGAATCTTTTCAAGGGCTGCAACAGGCAGATGTCATCCGAACTTTCACAGAAGGCTACCCGAGTGGAAGCGAAGTTCGGTTTCGATGATATCGTTATGAACCCCAGCCAGAGAGAAACCATCACACATGCCATAGAGCAGATGAACTTCAAGAAACAGGTCTATGAGCAGTGGGATTACACCAAGAAGTATCCTTACGGACGCGGACTTACGGTCCTGCTCTTCGGTGCTCCCGGTACAGGTAAGTCCATGATGGCGCAGGTTCTGGCTCATGAGCTTAACCTGGAACTTTACAGGGTTGATATTTCAAAGGTTGTAGATAAGTATGTCGGTGAGACGGAAAAATCCCTTTCCATGATATTCCGCGAGGCAAAGAAGTGTAATGTCGTCCTCTTTTTCGACGAGTGCGATACCATATTTGCGAAGCGTTCTGACGACGGCGGTTCCAACCAGGCATCCGCCAACAACAAGACGGCGCTGCTCCTTCAGGAAATGGAAGCTTATGACGGCGTGTGCGTGCTGGCCACCAACTACAAGCACAACATTGACCCGGCTTTCTTTAGAAGGATGAAATACATAGTAGAATTCCAGTTCCCCAATGCGGATACCCGTGAGATGCTCTGGAGGACTACGATACCCAAGACCACACCTTTGGATGAAGATGTGGATATCAGGTACCTGGCAGAAAAGTATGAATTTGCCGGCGGTAACATCAAGAACTGTATCCTGAATGCGGCGTTCCTTGCGGCAGCAGATGAGACAGCAAACGGCAAGGTTTGCATGAGGCACTACCTCAGCGCAATAAAGTACGAATTTGTTAAGGTAGGTAAGGTATTTACCAGATCGGATTTTGAGCCCTATGCGGATCAGATCGGTCTGTAAAATAAAATTAAAATAAAGGCAGCATAAAAATATAATTTATGAGGAAGGAAAAATACTATGGCAAATCAGATGTATCCCTTTGAAAAAAATCGTTACTATCCGGGAAAGATGCTTACAAGTGCAGATTTTCAGGCAGAGCAGGATTATTTTGTTAATCGTATGAGGTTTTCCAATGTACTGATGTACGGAAGCGGTATCGTCTGCGGACTGGGAACATTCAGTCTGGACGACCTCTCAATACTGATAGAGAGCGGTGTTGCCATAGACGGCGAAGGTCGTGAGATAATCGTTGACAACTCGGTAGTTAAGAAGCTGTCAGCAATCGACGGCTTTGATTCACTGAAGAGCGACAGGGCTGTGCTTTGCCTCAAGTACAACGAAAAAGAAGTTCATTCGGTTTATTCCGTAAATTCAACAGGAAATGCAAGCAAGGAATATGAGTATAACCGTATTTCCGAAGGATACGAGCTGTTCCTTACCGATAAGGATGACCTTAAGCCTGATTATGTGGCAGAGACGGAATTCCTTGTAAGGGAGAGGATCATGAAGTCCGACAACTTCCTTGTAGAGGTAATGCTTCCCGGGTATGTGAGCAAGAACAGGAATGTAAGGCTTGAGCTGGTAGTGACAAAGCTTACGGATTCTGATGTTGAGCTTACGATGGACGGACTTTTAGAGACTCCCCTTTTCGTGAGCGGCAGCGGGGAAAACATCATTGCTGTCGAGTGTTCAGGCCTTAAGCTTAAGAAGGGCGAGACCTGGTCAAAAGAGTACTGGATGAAAGTTATGCCTGCTGACGTGGAGGATACGGCTGTTATTCTTAGAAGCGGCTCTGCTCATGCATATGAAAATGATACGGCAGTGCCTACGGCTAACAGTTTCCATATTAAGGTGATAATGTCAGATGCAACACCTTTGGAACTGGTTACCAATCGTATCAGCATGCTCAATCTGGAGATGATGGCGATCGGCAGCAGGAATGATTACATCAGGCTGGCAGAGATAAAGCTTCTCCGTACCGACAATGCTTATGTCATTGACCGGATCATAGAGGACGGAGTAAAGAAATATATTACTGCACCCGGCCAGGAGTACATTAGGAACCACTTCATCTCATACTATGAGAAGGATGTGGACATTATGGAAAAGGCTGAGGTACAGCAGGGACCGGCTGATGTACACAGTGAATCAAAGGAAAGAAAGTCGGGCCCTGAAGTGGCTACCGGCGTGCTTGAGATACCCCTTGGCAGAAATGTGCAGCCTGGCGATGTAAAGTTCTCTGGCGAGATTACTCATGGCCTTGGCAAGGGCAATGTTTATGTTCAGCTTGGATATGAGCATATTGACCATGATGAATCACTGGGAATGGATGCAAAGAGCACCGTATATGGCAATCCTTCCCTCTTTGAAACAGGCGAAGAGAAGGTTGATGCCGAGGTAGCTGTAAAGGTTCTTAATGACAAGGGCAGCTTTGTGGCTGCGGCTAAGATGAATCGCAGTGTAAATTACCTTGTTCTTACATACCGCTGGGTTGCAATTAAGTTCCCGGCAGGCAATGACCTGGATATGCCCGGCGACTTTTACGACAAGAGCATTTCAGCTGAGACTCCTACTGTTGTGCTGGGACTTAAGGAAAGCCACTATTTCGGTGTCAGATTCCACAATATGCCTCAGAGCAGCATAGCGTATGAGCTTACTGCACCCGGAAGCGGTGAGATATCTGCAGACGGTATCTATGTGGCTCCTGCTAAGGAAGGCGTATATGAGATCAGGATCTATTGCACTGATATGCCTGTGGTATGCACCTATGCTTATGCAATCGTAAAGAAGATAACAGGGGATGAGACAGAATCATAATGATATATGAATCCGAAAATGCAAAATATGAGG
>JAGBLN010000027.1 GCA_017635395.1 Lachnospiraceae bacterium | reverse complement strand
ATTCAAGATTCTGGCACAGATTCCTTTATGACTGCGGATGCGTGCCGGTTGATGAGCCCTATGCAAAGCGTACAGCCCAGGGTATGATCCTTGGGGCTGACGGCGAGAAGATGAGTAAATCAAGAGGCAATGTTGTAGATCCTCTGGATGTTGTAGAGCAGTATGGAGCAGATGTGCTGAGGACGTACATTCTCTTCATGGGTAACTACGGCGATGCAGCTCCCTGGAATGATTCTTCCGTTCGCGGATGCAAGCGTTTCATAGACAGGATAGCAGCTCTTACGGATATGATTCAGGGTGAGGGAATGAGCAGCGACCTTGAGTCTGCATTCCACAAGACCATCAAGAAGGTATCGAATGACATCGAGGAGATGAAGTTCAATACCGCGATTGCTGCGCTTATGGAGCTTTTAAATGAGATCTATGCAAAGGGCAGCATTACAAAGGATGAGCTTGTGATTTTTATAAAGCTTATGTGCCCTGTAGCACCTCATATCTGCGAGGAAATCTGGGAGAGCTTAGGCGGCGAGGGACTGCTTTCACTGTCCGCATGGCCTGAGTATGACGAGAGCAAGTGCGTAGATGCAGAGATTGAGATTGCAGTACAGATCTGCGGCAAGCTCAAAGGTACAATAACAATCCCTGTAGATTCCGATAAGGATGTAGCTATTGCCAAGGCTAAGGAGCTTTCAAATGTGGCTGCTGCCATAGAGGGCAAGACCATTGTGAAGGAAATCTATGTACCTAATAAGATAGTTAATATCGTTGCGAAATAAGAATAATACAGAGGAAAAACTATGAAAAACATTTTATACCACAGTACCAGGGATAATGAAAAAATGCTTACTGCATCCCAGGCAGTTTTAAAGGGGCTTGCGGATGACGGCGGACTCTTTGTGCCGGAAGAACTTCCGAAGCTTGATGTAAGCTTTGATGAGCTTAAGAAGATGGATTATAAGCAGACCGCCTATGAGGTAATGAAGCTTTTCCTTACTGACTACACAGAGGCAGAACTCAAGTACTGCATAGAGCATGCCTATGATTCCAAATTCGACACAGAGGAGATTGCGCCCCTTGTATCTGCAGGCGGAGCATATTACCTTGAGCTTTTCCATGGTGCAACCATTGCATTCAAGGATATGGCTCTTTCCATACTGCCATACCTTATGACTACTGCGGCCAAGAAGAATGACCTTAAGGAAGAAATAGTCATCCTGACGGCTACAAGCGGTGATACTGGCAAGGCCGCCCTTGCAGGTTTTGCTGATGTGCCCGGTACCCGTATTGTGGTATTTTACCCTAAGAACGGCGTTTCACCTGTGCAGGAAAAGCAGATGGTAACCCAGAAGGGACAGAATGTAAGGGTTATCGGTATAACCGGTAACTTTGACGATGCCCAGACCGGCGTAAAGAATATGTTCGGCGATGAGAAGCTTGCTGAAGAGCTTAAGGCTAAAGGATTTGTATTCTCATCAGCAAATTCAATCAACATCGGACGTCTGGTTCCCCAGGTAGTTTATTATGTATATGCATATGTTCAGCTTTTAAAGAACGGCAAGCTTTCCAAAGGCGACAAGATTAATTTCACGGTTCCTACAGGAAACTTCGGTAATATCCTGGCTGCATATTATGCAAAGAACTTGGGAGTGCCTGTAAACAAGCTTATCTGTGCTTCAAATACCAACCGTGTGCTTTATGATTTCTTCAGCACCGGCACATATGATAAGAACCACGAAATGGAGGAATCCAGCAAGGCTTTCACAAACGAAAGAAAGTTCATGCTCACCGGTTCACCTTCCATGGATATTCTTATTTCCAGCAACCTTGAGAGACTTATTTATTTCGTCGCAGGCGCAGATACAAAGAAGAATGCAGCGCTTATGGCTGATCTTTCATCAAAGGGCGCATATACCATTGATGACAGCATGAAAGCTGCGCTTGAAGGTTTCGAAAGCGGTTATGCGGATGAAAAGAAGACAGCAGATAAGATAAAATCACTGTATGACGAGACAGGCTATGTGATCGATACTCACACTGCTGTTGCTGGTGCAGTATATGATGAATATAAGGCAACAAGCGGTGACGATACCGTAACTGTTATCGCATCCACAGCAAGCCCCTATAAGTTTGCAAAGACAGTAATGACAGCCATAGATTCCGCAAACGCAAACGAGGACGATTTCAAGCTTATTGACAAGCTCTGCGAGATTTCCAACACAAATATTCCTCAGGCTATCGAGGATATCCGTTCCGCAGCCGTTCTTCACGACATTGTCTGCGACAAGGAAGATATGCCTGCACAGGTGAAGGAGTTCCTATGCGTTTGATCGTATTTACGTATAGCGATTATTGTTACCAAATGTTTGTGCGGGCGAACGCCCCTCACTTTGCTTCCGAACCGATGCTTTACCGCGGGAAACTAGCCGCTAACAGCCCTTAATCATCCGCCGCATGCGAGCCGAAAAAGCGCCGTCTCGCAGCCCTGCGTCGCATGATAACGGGCTGTAAGCGTCGGATTTTCCCTCGGCCGCATCGGACTGTTCGGAAGCAAATGCGAGGCGGCATTCGCAACCGACAAATACACTAATATAATTAGGGCTACTAAGCCATACAAGCATATACTAAAGATAACGGTGTTGATGGATTATTTAAACGGGGTTACTTATGAAACATATCCTGATGGTCGATGATGTGACCACAAATCTGAAAAGCGCTGCCGAAGTCCTGCAGCCTTTTTATCATCTTTCCATGGCAAAGTCAGGCAAGCAGGCGCTGAATTTTCTTAAAAAGAACCGCCCGGATCTGATACTGCTTGATATCATGATGCCGGATATGGACGGCTATGAAACCATGGAGCAGATCAAACTTAATCCTAAGGCTGCCAATATCCCCATAATCTTTCTGACCGCAGATGGTGAACGTGAAAGCGAGATCCGCGGCATGAAGATGGGTGCCGTGGACTATATCACCAAGCCCTTTGAAGCTGAAGCCATGCTGGGAAGGATTGAAAAAGTCCTTCAGATGGAGGATATGCGCAAGAATATCTTGAGCTCTGCACAGAAGGATCTTTTGACAGATCTCTGGAAACCGGATTATCTTGAAAACGAGATCAATTCTCAGCTAAAACATATTGCAGATAACGGCGCTACTTTTATGCAGGTGGATTTTGACGACTTCAGGCTGGCTATGGCTACAGGACATAGCAGCAATGCAGACGGTGTCATCATCAGGTTCTGTGACAGCTTAAAAAAGATAGTTCCTAATGGCTCAATACTAGGCCGCCTTGGAAAAGACCGATTTCTTATTTTCATACCATATAACCTAAACGAGATAGAAATGATGGGACTCTGCACCGACATAAGGGAAGTGTCCATGCAGGAAGCGAACATTGCGTCATCATCAGATACAAGGCTTACTGCATCAATTGCCATAGCCCTGGCACCGCAGCACGGAACGGACTATGATACCTTAAGCCGCAAGCTTGATATGGCAATGTATTACATCAAACAGACGGGCAAGAACCAGACTCATATTTACAGAGGAAATTAGTGCTGAAAAGCGTTTAAATCATGATGTTTTATAAACCGACATATAATACGGAGGATTAAAATGATCGGTATCGATAACAAACAAAATTCCGACGGAAAAGAAAAGGCTGTGGAAAATACAGTCATTCAGGAAAGACTTGCTGCATTGCGGAAAGTAATGGAGGAAAAGCAGGTTAACGGGTGCCTTTTTGTGACTTCCGACCCGCATGGTTCTGAGTATATTAATGCCTGTTATGAAAGCAGACGCTTTTTTTCAGGCTTTACAGGTTCTAACGGTGACCTGCTGGTAGGCCTGTCAGATGCTTTGCTCTGGACTGACGGTAGGTACTTTGTGCAGGCGGAGAAAGAACTTGCTGGAACCGGCATAAAAATGATGAAGATGGGCGATGATGATACGCCAAAGCTCACGGAATATATAAAAAGCCGCGTAGGTGCCGGTGAACGCCTTGTGACGGATGGCAGGCTGTTAAAGGCTGCCGACGGTATCAAAATTGCAGAGATACTTAAGAAAAAACGCGCCATATTCCTGACAGAGGAAGACCCGTCAGCATGGTTATGGACGGACAGGCCTGCTGACAGCGCAGGAGAGATCACGATACTTCCGGATAAACTAACAGGCAAGAATGCGGCATTTAAGCTTAGCGCTCTTTCATCGAAAATCCGTGAGGCAGGTGCCAATTCTCATGTCATCACATCGCTTGATGACCAGATGTGGCTATTTAACATAAGGGGCTGTGACATTGAATGCAATCCGGTTGCATATGCGTACACGGTGATAAACGGCCGGAATGTCAGCATATACTTAAAGGAACCGGTTTCTCCGATGGTAAAGGATTATTTCGGCAGCCTGAATGTAAATGTCCGGAATTATGATAATTTTTACGCAGACCTTGAGAAAGGTCCTGTAACAACGCCTGTTACAGTTGATCCCGAAAAAATCAATTACCGTGCATATCAGCTGATACGGAAGAAGGGAAAGATCGTCGAGCGTAGCAATCCCACAGGGCTTATGAAAGCCATAAAGAACGAACGCGAGATTGCAAATATGAAGGATATATATGTCCTTGACAGTGCCGTACTAACTATCTTCCTGCATTATATAAAGAAAAATGCGAAATCAGGGGACTTAAATGAATATGATGCTGCCATGATGCTTGACAATATGCGCTCGCAGATAGAAGGCTTTAATGACCTTTCTTTCCCGACAATCAGCGCTTTCGGACCAAATGCTGCCATGATGCATTATGAAGCAACAGAGACTGACCATGCCAAAATAGAAGCAAACGGCCTGTATCTTGTTGACTCGGGCGGACAGTATGACGGCGGCACTACGGATGTGACCAGAACGCTGGTTTTGGGCAAGGTTTCGAACGAGATAAAGAGACAGTTTACCAGAGTTGTCATTGGTATGCTTAGGCTGCAGAATGCCATATTCTTGGAAGGATGTGCCGGCAGGAACTTGGATATTATGGCCAGGGAACCAGTCTGGGAACTGTGCATGGATTACAAGTGCGGCACAGGGCATGGCGTAGGCTATATGCTGAATGTCCACGAGGGGCCTCATTCCATACGCTGGCGTCCGGGAGAAGGCAAGGAAGAGCCTATTAAGCCAGGGATGATTGTTTCTGACGAGCCCGGAGTATATGTTGCCGGCAGCCACGGCATAAGGATAGAGAACATTCTTCTTTGCAAGGAAGTTGCGGAGAATGATGACGGCAGATTCCTTACTTTTGAACCGCTTACATATGTGCCCATTGATTTAGACGGCATACTTCCGGATGAGATGGAGCCTAGGGACAAGGCTTTGCTCAATGCTTACCATAAGGCTGTCAGGAAGAAGCTGATGCCGTTTATGGAGGGGGATGACATCGCCTGGCTTAAGGATGCTACGAGAGAGATCTGATATATATTATCAATGTATTGGAATTATCTTTTTTGAATCGGCAGCTTTATCCATCAAGCCTGATGAAAGTAAGCCGTATTACAAGACCAGAATTATTAAATGTAATAGTGCAATATGTTGCACAAGCGTACGTTATCAAAAAAGTATCTGATGCTTTTATGATGGCGACGTTATGTGTTATAGCTGCCAATTTGTTTCCTGCTGCAATAAGTTCCTGCACAAGTGCACTCTTCTTCTATTTACAAATATCTACTTTACATATGACAAAAAATACTGTTAAAATAACAAGGTAAGCAGTTTTTCATAAGTCAGATATGTATTAATTCGTCTAAAATCAAATCTTACGATTCAGAAATTCTTGCTTATAAATCACTTTTTTTATAGGCAGGAACGGAAAACGTAAAGCTTTTTACGGACTGTATTTCCTGCTTGAACAACAGAAAATATGGAGGTAAAAAGAAATGAAGAATTATGAAGAACTATCCTTCAGGGATGACTTTATGTTTGGTAAGGTCATGGAAGACAAGGATCTATGCCGAGATGTGTTAAGCTGTCTGCTACAGGAAGATGCTGGTAATTTGAATGAGTTGCAGACCCAGAGTGAATTTAAGTATACTGCAGATGGAAAACCAATAAGGCTGGATGTATATAATGTAGATGCCACCGGCAATATATATGATGCGGAGATGCAGAATCTCAACAAAAAAAACATAGAGTCTCTTCAGCTGCCTAAAAGAAGCCGGTTTTACCAAAGCTCCATGGATGTAGACTTTATGGACAAAGGGAATTCATACAAATTATTGCCAAATAGTACTGTGCTTTTCATCTGTACATTTGATCCTATAGGTGACGGACTATCGCAATATACATTCAGGGAGTCTTGTGTAGAAAAATCAGGCTTATATCTTCAGGATGGTACCACAAAGATATTTTATAACTGTACATATACAGGCGCGGACATATCGGATAATCTTAGAAAACTCTACGATTATGTACTGTCTGGAAAAACAGATAATGATTTGACCAAAAGAATAGAATGCGCAGTAAATAAGGGACGAAAAAACGCAATATGGAGGACTCAGTATATGAAGGAATGGGTGATTATACAGGATGCCAGGGAAGAAGGCGGTGATATTCGCGATAATGAGCGTATAAGGGACATGCTCCATCGTGGCAAGAGCGTGGATGAGATTGTGGATTTTTGCGGTTATCCTTTTGAGCTTGTAAAAAAAATTGAAGACGAAATGCTGGCGAAAGCGGAATAACTTTAGTAAATCATATATATATTTATAATATATGTTTATAATATATATTTTGCTTGACATAAAAACTCTCTAATGATATTATTTTACGGTATGCCGCATGGCGAGGTAGAAGATTTTGCCTTTTACAGGCAGGACACCATAGTCAGCGAGACTGGAAGAAGGAGGTAGTCCTATGTACGCAATTATTGCAACAGGCGGAAAGCAGTACAAAGTTTCCGAAGGTGATGTAATAAAGGTTGAGAAGCTGTCAGCTGAGGCAGGTGAGACCGTTACTTTTGATAATGTACTTGCAGTATCCGATGGTACTTTAAAGGTTGGCAGTGATGTGTCTGGTGCTAAGGTAAGCGCTACAGTTGTTTCTCAGGGCAGAGACAAGAAGGTAGTTGTTTACAAGTATAAGCCCAAGACAGGTTATCACAAGAAGAACGGTCATAGACAGGCATTTACGCAGGTTAAGATCGATTCTATCAAAGCCTGAATCTGAGGTCGCACTATGATCGATGTATGTGTTACAAGCTGTGGCGAACATTCCTATAGAAGGATAGACTGCAGCGGGCATGCAGGGTTTGATGAAAACGGGAAGGATATAGTTTGCGCATCGGTTTCCATACTGGTGATCAATACTGTTAATTCCATAGAAACTTTCACAAATTGCAAGGTCATAGAAGCAGAGGAAGATTCAGCAAGTGGTCGTGCATCCGTGATTTTTCCGGAGGGGACGGCAGAAGATGCCACATTGCTTATAGATTCGATGCTTTTAGGCATCAGAGCTATAGAAAAGCAATATGGCAATAAATATGTGAAGTTGACAGAAGTGAAAGAATAAGGAGGCGAAAGCCATGATGAAATTAGACCTTCAGTTCTTTGCTCATAAGAAGGGTGTGGGATCCACCAAGAACGGCAGAGATTCCGAATCCAAGAGGCTTGGAGCAAAGAGAGCGGACGGACAGTTCGTAAAAGCCGGCAATATCATCTACAGACAGCGTGGCACTAAGATCCACCCCGGACTTAATGTCGGACGCGGCGGCGATGATACATTATTTGCTACAGCTGACGGAATTCTTCGTTTTGAGCGTTTAGGCCGCGATAAGAAGCAGGCAAGCGTTTATCCCAGGGAAGAGGAGAAATAAATCCTACGGGGAAGAATCGTCACAACGGTTAATATAACTGTTAATTTACAAGCCGCCCGGTTTGTGCATGCGCGCAGATCGTAGCGGCTTTTGTTTGTTATATTAAGGGTTGCGAGCGAAAAAAATGAGCAACGCTTGCATTAGCGAATTTTTTCCGTTCGCAACCCAAACCGCATGAGCAAGCTGCGAGACGCATGCAAAGCATGCTACACAGCGGATTGCGAATGTGGTTTCGAATTGCGGGAGTTTCGACAGAAACGAAGCAAATCGTTAATACATTTTTATATATAGGAGAATTATATGTTTGCGGACAGAGCTAAGCTGACGCTTGTAAGCGGAAAAGGAGGAGACGGCCACGTCTCTTTCAGGAGGGAAAAATATGTCCCTGATGGCGGTCCTGACGGCGGAGACGGTGGCAGGGGCGGAGATGTTATACTCCGTGTTGATCCTGGCCTTAATACGCTTATAAACTACAAACACAGGAAGAAGTTTGCGGCAACAGACGGTGAGGAAGGCGGAAAAAGGAACTGCAGAGGCAAAGACGGCACTGACGTTATTCTGCCCTTGCCGGAAGGAACTGTTGTCAGGGATGCGGTGACCGGTAAGGTCATCGTGGACCTGTCTGGTCAAACTAAAGAATATACGATTTTAACCGGTGGCAGGGGCGGTGCAGGAAACCAGCATTTTGCTTCATCCACTATGCAGGCGCCTAAATATGCAAAACCCGGAGGACCGGCAAAAACAGTTGATGTCATACTGGAGCTTAAGCTTATAGCAGATGTAGGCCTTATAGGATATCCCAGCGTTGGAAAGTCCTCCCTTTTAAGGGCGACAACAAACGCTGAGCCGGAATGTGCAGATTATCATTTTACTACGCTTAATCCTCATCTTGGCGTTGTTGACCTCGGAGACGGAAGCACTTTTGTAATGGCAGACCTTCCGGGGCTCATAGACGGCGCGGCTGACGGCGCAGGCCTGGGACATCAGTTTTTGAGGCATATCGAGCGCAATAAGCTGCTGATACACGTTTTAGATGCAGCTTCAACCGAAGGCAGGGATCCCGTAGAGGATTTCCATAATATAAATGCTGAATTGGCAAAGTACAGCCCACAGGTAGCTGCGCTTCCGCAGGTGATCGCTGCCAATAAGATCGATCTTATACCCGAAGAGCCGGAAGCAATCGACGTAGATGAAGCCGGAGAACTTATCTACGCACCTGATCCTATAGAACGTATAAAGAAAGAACTTGAAACAGATGAACGTCCTGTTTTCCCTATAAGCACAGCTACCGGCGCAGGGATAAAGGAAATGCTTTCATATGTTTATGAAACCATCAAAAACATGGATGTGCCTGTCAAGATATTTGAGCAGGAGTATGATCCCAATATAGCTTTAGCAGGTGGAAACGAGCCCTATACCGTCGAATACGACGCCAAAAATGACGAATATGTCTGTGAAGGCCCGCGTATCGAGAAAATGCTGGGATATACCAACCTTGAGTCTGAGAAGGGATTTGTTTTCTTTCAGAAATTCCTTAAGGAAAACGGCATTCTGGATGAGCTTGAAAAACTCGGCATAAAGGATGGCGATACCGTAAGGATTTACGGATTTGCGTTTGAGTACTACAAATAATAAACAAAGCAGAAAGAAGGAATTATGGCAATAACACTTACAAGCAAGCAGAGGGCATATTTAAGAGGCCTTGCTTCTACCGAGAAACCTATATTTTCCATAGGCAAGAGCAACCTGACGCCGGAGATAACCAATGCCGTTGCAGAGGCTTTTGCGAACCGTGAGATAATAAAAGTAAATATCCTGAAAAGCACTGCTGATGAGCAGGACGAGGAAGGGCTCAGAAATATCGGTGAAATACTTGCAGAGCGCACGGGGGCTGTACTTGTGTGCAACATAGGCAGGAAACTTGTTTTGTACAAGCCCTTTAAGGAAAGCAGTGATAAAAAGGATAAAAAGTATGCCAACCGGATAAAGCTGCCGAAATAATATTGCTGTATTGTTGCGTAGCAGAAAAACAGAATTAATACATGGGACTAAATTTCTTTAAAAAGAAAAATAATGACAAGACTGCAGATGCCGGTCCGCATACATCCGGCAGCGGTATCTCTTATTCTGCCGCCCCTAAGAAAAGGCTCGGTGTATTTGGCGGTACATTTGATCCTATGCACAGGGCACATCTGGATATGGCCTTAAAGGCCTGCAGGACATTTTCCTTAGACAGGATGTTTTTCATGCCAAGTGGCGAGTCGTACTTCAAGACAGGGGTAAGCAGCGCAGAAGACAGGCTTGAGATATGCAGGCTTTCTGTCCAGGATTATTCAGGAATGCCAGAGATAAGAGAATCGCTTGCAGGCTGCGAATGGTCTGTTTCCGACCTGGAAGTAAAAAGGGAAGGCAAAACCTATACCTATGAGACCATAGAGACCCTGAGGACTCAGTTTCCTGACTACGGCATATATTTCCTTGTAGGCGAGGATACATTAAGAAGCATGGAAACATGGCGTGAGCCGCAGATAGTGTTTGCCGGATGCATCGTCATAACTGCTGCCAGACCTGCCAGAAGGGGACAGAACTTTGACCAGGAAGGGCATGAGATTTATGACGGGGCTCAGAATTACAATGCACAGATCGAACGCCTGGAAGACCTTCAGGCACGGCTTATGAAACAGTATCCCGCTGAGATACATATAATGCGTTTTGACGAGGATATGTCATCATCATCCATCAAGGAAGACATACGGTCCGGCATTGACGCTGCAGAAAAGATCATGCCGTCCGCGTATAAATATATTAATGATAAAATGCTCTATAAATAAGACTTCTGCATTAAACAGCAGTATACTTTTAATAAGATAAGATTATGCCTGATACTAAAAAGAAAACAAAACAACCGGCAGATGCCGGGGAAATCCCGTTTCCTACCGCCGAAAGCTACGGCAAGGATCCTGTAGCCATCCCAGGTACTGATATACTAAAGGATGCAGTTTCCTTAAATGATGCTTATGATTTTGTAAAAATGAAAAAGCGTCTTGCTAAAAAGCTGGATCCGAAAAGGTATGAGCATTCCATGGGGGTAGCTTATACTGCAGCATCCCTTGCAATGGCATACGGTGAAGACATGATAAAGGCTTATACCGCAGGCGTCCTTCATGACTGTGCCAAGTGCCTTGATGACGTGGAAAGGGATGAATGCTGCAAAAAATATAATGTGGAGCTCACACAGATTGAAAAAGACCACCCGTTCCTGATACATGCGAAATTAGGGGCAGTGCTGGCAAAGGAAAAATACGGAGTAGAAGATCCGGAGATACTGTCTGCCATCAGATGGCATACTACCGGAAGACCGGATATGACCATGCTGGAAGCAATAATCTTTTCGGCAGATTTTATTGAGCCGAACAGAAAACCGCTTATATGCCTTCCCAAAATAAGGAGTATAATATTTAGTGACATGGATATGGCTTTATGCCTTATACTTGAGCAGACGCTTGTACACCTGGAGCATAAAGGCCAGGCCATAGACGAATATTCAATGCAGGCAGCGGAGTACTACAGAAATAAGATAAACGCAAGATAAGACACGGCAGCGCCCGACAGCGTTGCCACGTACTGATAAAAGATTTAAGCATATGAAAGGATTTAATTATGGACGCAAGAGAAAAAGCAAAAATAGCAGTCAGCGCAATGGAAGACAAAAAGGCTGAGGATATAAGGGTTATCGAAATATCAGAGGTTTCTTCCATTGGTGATTATTTTATAATCTGCAACGGCTCAAACATAAGCCAGGTTCAGGCAATTACTGACGAAATAGACGAAAGGCTTGGACGACAGGGCGTAACTGCTGCCCATGTGGAAGGCTACCGTAATGCCGGCTGGATACTTATGGACTACAGTGATGTCATAATCCACGTTTTTGATAAGGATAACAGGCTTTTTTACAATCTGGAACGCATCTGGAAGGACGGAAAAGAAATTGGGGCAGAAGGCCTTTGACGGCAGGCTGCAAAGGATGATTTAAATTAAAAAAGGGGGGAAGACAGAGATAATGGATATCGGGCTGTATAATACTTTGCTTATAATACAGTATGTCTGTATCTTTGGTCTTTTTATTGAGAGCTGGGTAATTATCCGCAAGTGGAAAAATAATGTCCATACCTTTCTGCTGTTAAGCTGTCTTGCAGCTCTTGTCAACAACCTGGGGTACCTCCTTGAATTACGGTCGGTATCCCTGGATGCATATATTTCTTCATTAAAATTTTCTTATCTTGGACGGGTGTGGTACGCTTTTTTCATGTTCCTATTCCTGGCCGAACTGTTCAGGATTAAAATTCCGAGCCTGATAACCAGGTTTCTGATCGTATTGCATGCCGCAATATTCATGGTTATTATGACTGTGCAATATCATGGTCTGTATTATTCATCTTTATATTTTGAATCTGACGGTCCTGTTCCAAAGATCGTTCACGGCAACGGCCCTGTTCATCACGTATTTATGGTGATCCAGATTGGCTATATCGTGATAGGATTAGGCATGCTGCTGCGTGCACTGCATAAGGAAAAAAATAAATTTACCAGAAAACGGTATTTTATAATAATGCTGGCTATCTTTGTGGAAAGCCTTTTCTTTATCATACAGCTATTTAACCTGCTTCCTGTAACAAATGTTTTTGATGTTACTCTTCTTGGTTATTTCTTTGGCACAATAATAATGCTGATCGCAATTTTTTCTTATGATCTTCTTGGAACACGGGAGATTGCCAAGGACTTCATTGTAGACAGGATCTCTGAAGGAATAATTGCAGTTGACAACGATGGCATAATCCGATATTACAACGAACCTGCCCTTGAGCTGTTTCCTGAACTTGCAAATAATACAACGACAGTTCCTGCGGAAATCACGAATGCCATCGCAGCGGACGGAAACATCCAGCGCAATGACAGGATATACAGCCCCGAGGATAATGACTTGGTACATGACGGAAAGGTATTTGGGACAATATATGCGCTTGTGGATGAAACAGAACACATAAGGTATATGGCGGAGCTGCAGGAACAGAGGGATATAGCAGACAACGCAAATGCGGCAAAGAGCAGATTCCTTGCCAACATGTCCCATGAGATAAGGACTCCCATAAACGCGGTACTGGGCATGGATGAAATGATACTTCGTGAGAGCAGGGAAGATACGATACGTTCTTACGCCTCTGACATAATGTCCGCCGGCAAGACCTTGCTTTCTCTCATAAATGACATTCTTGACCTTTCGAAAGTTGAAGAAGGCAAGATGGAAATAGTCCCGGTACAGTATGAGCTTGCCACCCTTATCAATGACCTTGTGAATATGATAAGCGACAGGGCTGTCAAAAAAAGCCTTAAGTTTAATGTAGAAGTCAACGAAAATATTCCCCATGTTCTTTTCGGCGACGAGATGCGCATAAGGCAGTGCGCCCTGAACATACTTACCAATGCCGTAAAATATACCGAAAAAGGCTCGGTTTCGCTGAAGATCGATTACAGGGAAAAGGACTGGGAGAACATCTACCTTCAGTTCACTGTTTCTGATACGGGAATCGGCATGAAGGAAGAGGATATTGAAAAACTATTCCAGCCGTACCAGCGCATAGAAGAAGAAAGAAACAGGGCAATCGAAGGAACAGGCCTTGGTATGAGCATCACCAGGCAGCTGCTTGACCTTATGGGGACCGAACTTGAGGTCCAAAGCGAATACGGCAAGGGCTCTACTTTTAAATTTGCTGTAGAACAGAAAATAATCGATCCTGACAAGATTGGAGACTATGCCCAAAGGTTCTCTGAAAAAAAAGAAAAAGACCATATTTACCGAGAGCTTTTCCACGCCCCCGACGCAAGAATACTTGTGGTTGACGATACAGAGATGAACCTGACCGTAATGCAGAGCCTTCTTAAGCAGACGCAGATCAGGATAGATACAGCATCCACCGGAAAGGATGCCATAACCCTTGCCACGGTAAATAAATATGATGTTCTTTTCATTGATCATATGATGCCGGATATGGACGGAATAGAGACACTTAAGAATATCCGTGAAACTCAGATGAATCAGAGCACTGCCGCTGTGGCCCTTACTGCAAATGCAGTATCAGGCGCAAGGGATAATTATATTAATTCAGGTTTTTCTGACTATCTGTCTAAACCTGTTGACAGTTCACTGCTGGAGAAAATGCTTTATACATACATACCGAAGGATAAGCTAAAAAAAGCAACAGAAGACAGCAGTGCCGCTAAGGAAAAACGCTCGCTTGAAAGGCCGAGGATTTTTGTTATTGATGATGATGAAACTGTATGTTCCACAATAGACAGCATACTGTCGCCTCTTTACGAAATAGAGCTAAGCCTGACAGGCTCGGATGCTGTAAAAAGGATAAGCGAATATAGTCCCGACCTTGTTTTACTGGACATCCATCTTTCTGACGGAAACGGCTTTGAAATTATGGACAGCCTGAAAAAAGAAGACCAGACTGCCGCTATTCCCATACTGCTTATTACTGGAGACGATGACACCCAGACCGAGGAAAATGCATTCAGGCGTGGTGCATCAGATTTTATCAGGAAACCTTTTGCTCCGGACATACTTAAGCAGAGAACTAAGAGGATCATAGAACTGTACCACTACCAGCGGTCCATTGAAGACGAAGTCCTGAAACAGACTAGCCGCAGCGAGCGTTTATCCAGGGAAATGATGCTTGCTCTTTCCAAAACCGTTGATACCAAGGATCACTATACTGACGGTCATTCCAGGCGCGTGGCTGCAATGGCTGCGGAAATAGCCAGAAGGCTTGGAAAAACGGCTGACGAGCAGGTAGAAATATTTGAGATAGGGCTATTGCATGATATCGGAAAGATAGGCGTTCACGAAGACATCATCCACAAGGAAACACGTCTAACGGACGATGAGTTTTCTGAAATAAGGGCACATACCCTTAAGGGCGATGAAATCCTGAAGGAAATCACGGATATGCCCCGCCTCCGTGAAGGTGCCAGATGGCATCATGAACACTTTAACGGAAAAGGCTATCCTGACGGGCTTGCCGGGAATGACATACCTGAAGCGGCACGCATCGTCTGTGTTGCCGACTGTTACGATGCCATGACAAGCACAAGAACGTATTCCGTGCCCAAAAAGCAGTCAGAGGTAAGGGCTGAGATTGAAAAGTGCAAAAACACCTGGTTCGATCCGGTGATTGCCGATGTAATGCTGGCAATGATCGATGAAGATAAGGAATACCGGATGAATGAGACTGCTGATATTGCCTGGATATGGAAAGAATATGACAGGCTTTGGGTTAATCCGGCAGAGGAAAGAGTTTCCATATCAGTTTCATCTCCGGCCAAGGATGATTCAGCTGTTATAGGGGATGCTGCCGTCCTTCCTGACTGGCTGGTTGCCCTGGAAACCATTGACACAGATACAGGCCTAAAGAACTGCGGTTCAGCAGACGGGTATCTGGCAGTACTGGGAACATTCCATAAAACTGCTGAATACAAGGAAAAGGAAATACGGAAATATTTTGAAGACTCTGACCTGGAGAATTTTACGGTCAAGGTACATGCGCTTAAGAGCTCTGCCAGGATAATAGGCGCCACGGAACTGTCTTTGCTGGCAGAAAAGCTTGAAACGGCAGGCAGAGAAAAAAATATGGAACTGATAAAGTCAAAGGTTCAGGAAATGCTTAAACTGTATAATGAAACTTCTAAGGTGCTGTCCCAGCTTGGCAATTAGTGGTATTATCACAGACAGGACCGAGTAAGCGTAATCCCTTCGTGAAGGTAAAAATGGATAATTTTGGAATTGGTTTAAGAGGCCCTTGGGCATAGATGAATTAGTAAAAAAAGTCTGCGTGTATTTAGAAGAAAACACAGGGGAAAAGCGCAAAAAGAACATACTTATAGTATATGATGACATCACATACATGAGGACTGTTTACGAATGGCTGCAAACGGCGTGCAGGCCATAAGCTATCTTACAAAGAACAGTGTGGATCTGGTGCTGCTGGATTATGAAATGCCTGGGGCAAACGGCCCCAGGTGCTTTCAATGTTAAAGACTGATTCCGAGACAGGCCATATCCCTGTCATGTTCCTTACCGGAAAAGGTGACAGGGAAAGCGTGCTGTCCGTAGCAGGGCTTCATCCAGAAGATTATCTGCTTAAAACTATTGATAAAGCCACTTTGCTGAATAAACTGGATACATTTTTTAAACAAAGAAACTGACTTTGCTTAGATTGTTCTGAATATAGCAAAAACCTTGCCTAAAATAACGCATTCTTCAACAATTATCGGCTCCATGGTGTCATTTTCAGGCTGAAGCCTTATGTGGCCGTTTTCCTTATAGAAAGTCTTTACCGTAGCCGAATCGTCAATCAGGGCAACCACAATATCGCCATTCCTGGCAGTGTTGCACTGTTCTACAAATACCATGTCGCCGTCAAATATGCCGACGTTTATCATGCTTTCGCCTTTTACATTAAGAATAAAACATTCTGCATTAGGTGTTATGGCCATAGGAAGGGGAAAATAGCTCTCAACATTTTCAGTAGCAAGTATGGGCTGTCCTGCGGCAACTCTTCCGACTACCGGGATGGAAGTAAGCTCTTCCTGGCGCATAACCTGATATGATTCATCTATTATTTCAATAGCCCTGGTTTTGGAAGGATCCCTGTGTATATATCCTTTTCTTTCAAGAGTAGCAAGATGCGCGTGCACAGATGATGTTGATTTAAGGTCTACGCCTGCGCATATGTCACGTACAGTCGGCGGATAGGATTTCCTTTTGGTCCAGTCCTTTATAAAATCATATATCAGCTGCTGTTTTTCTGTGAGTTTTTCCAATGCCATTTTGTATCCTCCTGAATATTTTATATTGTTATGGTCAGATTCAGTCTGATCAGCTATGAAAATCATAACATATGTTCGCTAAAAAAGCAAACATATTTTCAGAACAAATTTTCCGAACAAAATTTCGAATTTTCTCTTGACATAAAAACAACTGTTCGATATACTACAAATATGGCGAACAGCTGTTCACACGAAACAATGTTCGAAAAAAGCAAAAAAGCGTAATCAAACAAACTGCATTAATAAAAACAAATAAAAAAAAGCAACATAAAAAGGTTAGCCGGGGAGGAATTTGAAAATGAGAAGAAAGGGATATTCAAGCAGAAGAAATTATATAAGCAAGTGCAGAAGGGCTGACAGGATGGCTGACCAGAGAAAACAGCGTTCACGCAGCCGTTCTAGAGTTTCAGCACGGCCTTTTGGCGACAGCAGGAATTTTTCCTTGTTGCTGCTTACTGCCGCAGCAATGCTGCTCAGCCTCCTTATTTTATTCGGCAACAGGGCAAAGGCAGAGTCAGAGGATCACGGTACATATAACGGATATTATAAGTATTTCACAAGCATTATCGTTCAGTCCGGCGACACATTGAGCGCTTATGCAGATCTTTATAATATAGCAGAAATCAAATCAGACGAGGAGTACATCTCCGAAGTATGCACGATCAATGATATAGACAGAGATCATATCGTTTCCGGCCAGAGAATAATCATCCCTTATTATGATAAGGAGTTCAGATAAGCGGCACTGAGTCAGTCCTTGCGTAATTTAACCATATCTGCCGCCTTGCGTTTCTGCTCATCGTTCATTGAGGCATAGTGTTTTCTGGTGGTATTAACATCTTTGTGACCCAGCACACTGGCAACCAGATAGATGTCGCCGCTTTCCTTATACAGCTCGGTGCCGTAGGTGGAACGCAGTTTATGCGGAGTGATTTTCTTCAATGAAGTAACCTGAGATGCATATTTTTTCACCAGGTTCTCAACAGCGCGGACGGTGATACGCTTGTTCTGGATAGAGAGAAAGAGCGCATTCTCATGTCCGGGCAGAGCGACGGTTCCCATGCGCTCGTCAAGGTAGTTCGTGAGTGCCTCTTCAACTTCCTCGCCAAAATAAACTTTGGCCTCGTTTCCGCCTTTCCTGACTATCCTTATGGCTCCATTATCGAAATCTATATCCTTAATATCCAGACCCACACATTCCGAAACTCGGATGCCGGTACCAAGAAGAAGGGTAATAAGCGCAAGATCCCTCTGCATAGTACGTGCATGATATTTCATCTGATGCCCGCTCTCGCTTTCAGAACCGTTTTCGATTATATCCAAAAGCTTGGCAACTTCGTCAGGTTCTAAGCGTATTATATTCTTTTCATGAATCTTGGGCATATGGACTATGGACGCTGGATTTGATTTCAATAACTCCGACTCATATAGATATGAATAAAAACTTCTAAGGGCAGAAAGCTTCCTGCTTTTTCCACGCTCATCATTACTGTGCGCAACGCCGTCAGGCCCCTCATACCATGAAAGATATTCCATGTATGACTCAATATCTAATTTTTCTATCTTTTCGATAACTGAAAGGGGAATGTCCTTTATGGCAGGATAGGGCGTATCGACTATATGGTCATTAACAAATTTGAAGAATATCTGCAGGTCATAGGCATAGGCTACTTTTGTACGGTTGCTTGTATTGTCTGATATGCCACGAAAAAAAACATGGCAATAAGGCGGCATATCGGCCTCAAGCTGCCTGAGTTTCTCTATGTTTTTTATTTTGACCTGTTCATGATAGCTTTTGTTAGAATAATTTGCCATTATTTCGGAAACCTTTATTGTATAGTATAATTTTCCTGTCAGTTTATTGTACCATATTATGTAAATTAGTGTTATACTTTAATGTGGTGTTTTTCATACTGTCATACATGGAGGACGGGATCTTGAGATTTGACGAGGAAAAAAAGAAATATCTGTACTGGGGACTTACCATAGTCTCTTCCGTTACTATAATTATTTTAATTGGGTATACAATATTCAATCTGCCGGTAGTGATCGGGGCAATAGGAAAATTCTTCAAAATAATAATGCCTGTAGTCAACGGTTTTGTTATTGCATATCTCTTAAGTCCTCTTATTGATGGCATAGAACGGATAATACTTAATGAAAAGACCAAAAAATGGATATACAAAGACAGAAAAAATGGTGGAGAAATAAGCCAGGCTAAAAAAGCCAGGGTACACAAAAGACTCCGTGTTTATTCTATAGTAATTGTTTATGCCTTTGTTATTTGGCTTTTTTATCTGTTTTTCTCATTTGTAATACCTGAAGTCGTAAAAAGCATAGAAAACATTGTTAACCAGTTCCCGGAATACAGCGAGAATTTTATCAACTGGATAAATACTATGCTGATGAAATATCCCCAGCTTGAGGAGAAATTCCAGGAACTGCTGACAGAGCATCAGGATGACATCAACAGCTGGGTTGCTACAAACATAATCGGCCGTGGCAAGGATGTGGCCCTTGGGCTTTCTAACGGGGTTTTCAGCCTTGTAAAATGGATCATGAACCTGGTTCTTGGCATACTGATATCCATTTATGTCATTAACAGTAAGGAACTCTTCATCGGCCAGGGCAAGAAAATAATATATGCAATTATGAGACGGGAAAGCGCTAATGCATTTATCCATAATGTGCGCTTTACCAATAAAACATTTTTAGGTTTCTTTTCAGGGAAGCTGATAGATTCCTTTATTATCGGTATTCTTTGCTACATCATCATGAGCATCATGAAACTGCCTTTTGCACCGCTGATTGCAATGATCGTAGGCGTTACAAATATCATTCCTTATTTTGGCCCTTTTATCGGCGCCATCCCCAGTGCAATACTGATACTTATGGTAGACCCGAAACAGGGGCTGTATTTCATCATAATGATCTTATTGCTTCAGCAGTTTGACGGAAATATACTTGGCCCTATGATATTCAGCCAGTCAACCGGCCTTTCCGCGTTCTGGGTAATATTTGCCATAACGTTCTTCGGAGGACTCTGGGGCGTTGTAGGAATGCTGGTGGGCGTGCCTCTGTTTGCTGTTATTTATACAGCCTTCAGCGCATGGATAGCCTCTGCCATCAAGCAAAGGAAACTGCCGGACAATACCAAAGAATATGTTCATGTGGATTATATTGACGAGAACGGCAAGTTCGTAAAGCTTCCGGAAAATGAGGTACAGAATATCGTATCAAGAAGAACTTTTAAAGAGATTCTTGCCAGAAGAAAAAATCATGACGAAGATGATGATATAGCTGAAAACGAGACAGCAGAGAAAAACACATCAGCCGAAAAATCAGCAGCTGTTCAGCCGTCCGACGGAAATAATACGAAGTCTGATTCAACAGACTGAATGCTGTCTAAGGGTGAAACCGAAGGATTTTTGAACGGCGTAAACAATAACAGCGATAACTTCAGTCTAATAGAATAAAACGGATGTAATTTTGAATCACAATAAGGATCCATATGCCTCAGTATAAATTTATCACAGAAGATGAATCCGACGGCAAAAGGCTCGACAAACTCCTGAGCGAGCTTATGCCGGACTGTTCCAGGACTTTTATCCAGAAACTCATAAAGGACGGTGCCGTGACAAAAAACGGCACTGCTGTCACTAAATCATCACAAAAAGCTGAAGCCGGTGATGAATTAATATTCAATCTTCCGGAACCTGTTGTTCCGGAAATCGTTCCTGAAAATATCCCTATAGACATAGTGTATGAAGACAGTGATTTGCTGATAATCAACAAACAGAAAGGGGTAGTGGTGCATCCGGCACCTGGGCATCTGTCCGGAACCCTTGTAAATGCTGTTCTTTATCACTGTAAAGACCTGTCCGGAATCAACGGAATCCTGCGACCGGGCATAGTCCATAGGATTGACAAGGATACATCAGGTCTTCTTATAATATGCAAAAATGATAATTCCCACAGGAAAATAGCGGCACAGCTAAAGGACCATTCAATAGAAAGGACTTACCACGCCATAGTCCACGGAAGATTTAACGAAGAGTTCGGTACCGTGGATGCCAATATCGGCAGATCGGCATCAGACCGTAAAAAAATGGCTGTTGTGGACCGGCTTTCCGGTAAATCTGCCGTAACTCATTATACAGTTCTTAAGGAATTTAACGGATATTCATACATAAAGTGCAATTTGGAAACTGGACGCACTCATCAGATCCGTGTTCATATGGCTCATATTGGCCATCCGCTAATTGGCGACGAACTTTACGGAATCCACGAAAATAAGTACAAAAAAACCGGCGGTCAGGTATTGCACGCTAAATCCATAGGATTTAAGCATCCAGGAAGCGATGAATGGATACAGTTTGATTCAGAACTGCCCGAATATTTCGTGAAAATATTAAAGGATCTGGAAGGCTGAAATTTAAGCCGTATATAAGGTGAAATTTTCAAAGAATAAATTTGTAATAAATTATTTAAAAAATATTTTTTAAATATCGATAGGGTAAATTTTTTTAATCAAATTCTTTTGAAGCATCTTCAGATTTCACATCATATTATCAGATATACCGGATCTGGATTGGATAAGCCCAAAAGCACCAGAATCAGGAAAAGCGCCTATTTATGGGCTTTTTCCCATATAACTATTCGTAAAACCTTTATTTTGCGAATAGTTATATGTGGCCCCCTATGTCACTTTTCTGCCGGATTTTCATCAATTTTTGCAGTTTTCATGAACTTTGGCTTAAGAAAATCTAAGTCAGAATCTTTGTAAACGAACAAGAATAAAATCATTAAAAGAAATACGCCGATAACTACACAGATATCCGCAACATTAAAAATCGGAAAATCAATTAAAGATACATATATAAAATCGGTTACAGACTGCTTAATGCAGCGGTCGATCATATTACCGACAGCTCCTATAAGGACAAGCGTCAGCGCTACATGAAATGCAGCGTATTTCCGGTCTGCCGGAACCTTTATGAATACATATATGCATATTGCCATTATTATGGCCGTAGTTATTAACAGAAAAACGCTTTTTCCTTTAAGTATTCCCCATACTGCTCCTGTGTTCTCGAAATAACAGATCTGCAGTACTCTGGGAATCAGGTCTATTGATTCTCCCAGTTCCATATTCTCGCGGACTCTTACTTTGCTGAAATAATCTACATACAGAAGTGATAAAAATGTCACGATATCGCACACAAATAAAGAACTCCTGTATTTCGATATCTTTTTATCAGCTATGGAAGACCTTGAAAGAAACGCAAAAACTATGCTGGAAACAGCCAAAAACAGCATAAAACCAATAACTATCAGTGAATCAGCGGTCAGGGATATCATTCCTTTTCATCCTCCTCAGAAAAATAGATTTCTCTGATCCCCCCGATCATATCTTCGTCAGTAACATTCTGGTCAATATATGCCTTGCCGACTCTCTTTAATAATACAAACTTTATGCCTTTATCGATGGCTTTTTTGTCAGATTTAGTAAGCTCCAGCACCTTATCCGGATCAATATCATCAATGGATATTGGAAGGTTAAAAGGAACAAACATATCCCTTATTTCATAATATTCATCCTTGGAAAGCTTGCCCTTCTGCCAGGAAATATACGCTGCGGCTACGCATCCCAGAGCTACACACTCACCGTGCATCAGCTCAAAATTCTTATATTTCTCTATGGCATGCCCTATTGTATGCCCGAAATTCAGCAGTGCGCGGTCACCGTTTTCCAAGGGGTCGCGCTCTACTATTTTTTGTTTGCATATACAGCTGGTCTTAACCATATCAGCAAGAACTTCCGGCTTTTTATCATGGATTTCATACATATTCGACAGTATCCACTCATAGAAAGACGCATCCATGATAAGCCCGTACTTCATTACCTCTGCCATTCCGGAATAATACTGCCTGCTGTCCAGTGAATTAAGCGTAGAAGTGTTTATATAGACCAGTGAAGGCATTTTAAATGCCCCTACCATATTTTTGTACCCGTCAAAATCAACGCCGGTTTTTCCACCTACAGAAGAGTCTACCTGGGACAATAATGTGGTCGGAACCTGTACAACGGCAATTCCTCGCTGATAAATTGCCGCACAGAAACCCGCCGTATCGCCTACTACACCGCCGCCAAGGGCAATCACAAGATCATGACGGTTGATCTTATTTGCAACCATTTCGCTTAAGATCTTAGTGACAGTATCAAGATTCTTGCTGGATTCACCTGCCGGAAATGAGTATAAAAAGAAAGCTGAACATACATCTTTCAGCTCTTCCTTTATTGTTTCTGCATATAAAGGTTCAACATTGCTGTCAGTGATGACCATGAATTTCTTGCCTTCGAATCCAAGGTCTTTGATCTTTGCTGCGAGTCCTGAAAAGTCCGATTCGATACAGATATCGTATATCGGTTTTTTGTTCATGTTGACTGTTATCAGGTCGGACATTTATAAAACTCCTTTATTTCTTTTTATTTTTACCCGATTCACTTTTTTGGGTTTCTTCCAAGGTTTTACGGGTTCTGTCAGGCTCACCTACAGGCTTAAAACTGCCTCTGGTGACCTTAAATTCATCTTTTTCGTTTTCTTTCTTCGATGCAGGCCGTTTATTGTTGTATTTATAAGGGTCGTTTGGCATCGTGCGCGGCGCTTCGCCGTAAAGTCCTGCGTATGACATCTGTTCATATTTTTTGTCTGCAACATCTGAGCTGCTCTGAGGAGTGTCACCCTCATAACGGTTGTTAAATACCGGGTCAAAAGCTTTATCCCTGTCCTGCTCGTCATCGTCATATGAACCAAGAAAACTCTTGGCCGCCTTGGATGCAGAATCTGCTTTTGCCTTTTGCACCTCATTTTCAGCAGGTACAGGTTCATTTGCCGTTGCTGTATCCATGCCGTCAGAAGCAGAAAAATCTGCTGCAGCAGGCGCATCTTCAGTTTTTTCTGCAACTGCACTGACAATCTCTTTCGGTGATTCAGGCGCAGCAGTTATATTCTCTTTTTCTGCAGGCGCTTCCTCCGCGGCAACAGTGTTCACGGACGAAACTTCGTTAACGGCATAATTCGATGATATATGCGCCTTTGAATAATCCTTGTCTGTGTCATTCGATGCAGCAGTATCAGTAACGCTGCTCTTTGCTGCAGCAGTGCCGCCTGCCCTCTGTGTTTCCGATGAATGCTCATCAGTGATATGCAGGAAATCATAAGCGATAGTATATTTTCCGCCGGAATAAAAGCTGAAGAAATTTGAATTAATTCTTTCAACTACTGTCAGCACATTGTCATCATTGGTATTGAGCAGCACAAGGAAAATCTGTCTCGTGGAATATCTGGATGAAACATCGGACTTCCTCAGGGAAACCGATATGGCCTGCTCAAGTTTCTCTATGGCAATATCATTATCTGCTTCGGTGGGCGAAGTCCCCTCTACCGGCATAAGCGTAAGCAGTATGCCCTCTGCATTATTGCCATAGCGGCTAAAATACCTTGCGATAAACTTAAACACATGGGGAAAGGCATCAAAATCCATCATATAAGCGCCTGCGTCACTGTCAGAACGCTTAATGGTCTCGCTGATATAGTTAATGTCCGCAAGGTTTTCTGATCTTTTTCTGTCAGACTTGGCTGAATCAGAGAAAAAATGGAAAGAATTCTTGCCGTTCTGCTTTACATGGTAAAGCGCCTTATCTGCAGCATTATACAGCTTGCTGAAATCTGAGCCGTCATCCGGGGCTTGCGCAATGCCGACGGATATGGATGAATTGGTGTCATATTTATTCTCGTCGAGCTTATTGCAGATATCAGCAATGATTGCGGACGCTTTTCTGCTAAGGATATTCTTGTCAGTTTCGCCTTCAAAGAACATGATGAACTCATCGCCGCCTATACGGCACACGATATCGCATTCATCAGATTCCTTCTGCAGGGTTTCTGCCAGCATCTTGAGCACGGCGTCACCGGCCATATGACCGTAAGTATCATTTATGGCCTTGAAATTATCCATGTCTATCATAAACAGGGATCCCCTGCCGGTATGAGCCAGCTTTTCATTGGCGAGTTTTTCGGTGTATTCCCTGTTATAAAGCCCTGTAAGAACGTCCTTCTGGGACTTGTCCTTGATATCAGCCATTTCCCGTATGCGTTCGTTAAGCTCGTCTGTAAGGACTTTATGCTTGATCTCGTTTTCGAGCACTTTATTTATACGGTTTGAAAGGACGCTGGGAACAAAGGGCTTGGCAATAAAATCCACAGCCCCCATATTAAGGCATTCGCTCTCCGTAACAGCATTTGCATTTGCTGAAAGAAAGATTACCGGAATGTCCTTCAGTTCCTTTTTCTTCTGGATGCTTTTCATGACTTCGATGCCGCTCATTATGGGCATATCTATATCCAAAAGAATAAGGTCAGGAACATTAGAATCAAGATAACGGAGCGCCTGAGAACCTGAAATTGCAGTTGCAACTTCGCACTGATCCTTGAGCGCGGAACGGGCACAGGACAAGTTAATGCTTTCGTCATCAACTATCAGAATTTTCTTCAATGATTTTTCAGCCATGATCTTAAAAGCCCCCTCAAAAAAGACAATTAACCCAAGACAATACTTTGAATTAATTATAATACATCACGTCCCTTAAAGCAACGAAAAAGGCACCTGTTTAGGTGCCTTTTTATTAATCTTTTTATCAAATATCTTTCAGAAAAGGAAAAACATTTTACTATCTTGTGATTAACGGCGTGATTTCTTCTTAGGTGCCTCTTCTTCTATGTCGTTTGCATAGTCGTCTTCTGAATAAACAGGAACTTCTTCCGGTGTGCATGTGAACAGGCCGCAAGGAGATCCGTCAACTGCAGAACCTGAAATCGGCTCAAAATGAGCATCTAATGCATATACTGAACCACAGCAGAAATCAATGATCCTCTGAGCGAGCTCTTCGTCGCATGACTCTGTATTCAGAATAACAGTGTATCCCTCACGAAGCATATCTGTAACCTTCTGAACATCATTGAATTTCTCAGGCTTAACCTTAACAACTACGCTGCCTGCCTGGTATTCAGACTCAATGGGCTTTCTGCTTATAAAAGAAGAGATCTTTGCAGGTGCCTTTGTCTTCTTTGCAGGTCTTACATCCTCGTAATCATCCTCGTAATCGTCCTCGTAGTCATCCTCATAATCCTGACCATTGATGTTAAGCTTTTCAGCCAGCTGTGAAAAAATAGGAAATGCCATTGTTCTTGTTCCTCCTCTGCCTTGAAAAAGATTTTTTGTGTAAAAAAACAACCATCCACATTATGCAATATTTTGTACTTTATGTCAACACAATTTTTGTGAAAAATTTTCCGTACTATTAAAAAAAGTGTTGATATACCGTACGTTTTTTTTATATCGGCTGAAAAGCGGTTAAAGTTAATACTTTTATGTAAAGATTTTATGTAAATTATTTATGTAAACTTATGCAGATGTTATGTTAACTGATTTATGTAAACCACTAAAAATGTTATGTAAACTGCTCTGCCCCATTACGTTAACCAAAGCATATTTTACAGCGTGTATATTTCCTCAAAGATGAAAAAAGCGTGTGCCTTTTTCATGCACACGCTTTTAAATAGATTAAAAAATCATGACATTATTCAGCAATTTCCTTTTTGGCTCAGACAGCTGGTCACTGCCTTACTTAACGGAATAATCCCTCTCGCCGAATATTCCTGTCCCTACTCGCACATGGGTAGCTCCTTCTTCTACAGCTATCTCATAGTCCCCGCTCATACCCATGGAAAGCACCGGCCTTTCCGGGAAGAATCCCCTCATTTCATCACTATAGAGCAGTTCGCGGAGGGTCCTGAAATAAGGCCTGTTAGTCTCCGGATCATCAGTATAGGGAGCAATTGTCATCAGCCCGCAGAGTCGTAAATGCTGAAGTTCAGATATGCTGCGTATCAGTTCTTTATTTGCTTCCATATCCGAAGTGCCGAATTTGCTGTCTTCACCAGCAACATTAACTTCTACCAGGATATCAGCAGTTATTTCTCTTTTTGTCGCTTCTTTCTCTATTGCTTCCGCCAGATGCAGGGTATCCACGCTATGGATCAGAGCTGTTCTTCCGATTATGTACTTAATCTTGTTTGTCTGCAGATGCCCTATCATATGCCATCTGACATCTTCGGGCATTTCAGGGATCTTGTCGCACAATTCCTGCACTTTATTCTCGCCGAAATCCCTGCTCCCTGCAGCATAGGCCTCTTTAAGCATTTCCAAAGGCTTAGTCTTGCTGACGCTTATAAGGGTTACCTCTTCAGGATTCCTGCCGGATTTTTTGCAGGCCTCCTGGATTCTTTCGCTAACTGACTTTATGTTTTCTGAAATCATAATTCTCCTTTCAGTCCTTTGTATTTTCTTTATTCACAGCAACGCTTTCAGCCTATACGGACACCTGCGTTATTCATATATAAATTCGTCATCCACCACGGATTCCGCATCAAGTATTATATAATCGTATTCCCTCAGGCCGTACACGGTATCCGGGGCTATGATGGTATACTCGTCATTATGGTCAAGAATATGAATCTGGCAGAACTGCGCATATCCCTTGTTGATATTATAGACTCCTAAAAGCGAATCCGTATCCTGCACGACAAACTTTTGCTGGGTATCCTCCCGGATAAGCACGTCGCCGTACTTAAGCTGGGTATTATCCACATAGTAAAGATCGTTCTTTTCAGAATAAACATTTATATCTAACGGCATGACGGTGGCCTCGCCGCTTTCCAGGTACACCTGCTTCATAAAGGTCTTTATGTCTGAACTGCCGTTTTCCTCATCCTCTGATTCGCCTACCGCAAATTCTACAGGAACAGTAAAGAACTGCTTTGTCGCAACAGAAGACGCAGGCACTTTGAGCCCGGTGATGCCGTCGGTGACAATCTCAATGTCCGTAAACCTTTCTGAGCAGAAATTCAGCACGGAATTATTGAAACCAAGGGTCACTATATCCTTGTCACCGTCAACTTCTATGACAGACACTTTTCCGTTCAGCACCTCATTGTTGCGCCTGAACCTTACAGGCACATAACCGTGGCCTAACAGCATCGACGCATACTCGTCATCAGCCGAAAAGGCAACGCTCCAGTTTTCGGAATTAATGAGTTTGTATACAAAATCCCCCTGGTCAACCAGATCCCCGGTCATCAGCTGTTTTTTCTGATATCCTGCTCCTTCCAGAAGTGAAAGAGTCAGGTCATTTGCTGAAACGCTGTCATATTCATCCGTATAAAAAGCGACATAGCCATTATGGTCGGAATACATTATTGCTGCCGTGCCGGAAGTTCCGGATTCGATTTGAGCCCTGAGTCCCGCTGCGGATATCGACAATATGCTGGAGCTTATATCATGCAGGAAATCGTAATTCGTACGGAAATCCTCCGGCTTAAACTGTCCCGCAAAATCGCCTATCTCCATTTTCAGCCTGCTCTGGTCTTCCTTCGACAGCTCGGTGCTTAGTTCTCCTGTTGCACCGATAAGGGTCCCGCGTTCATCCACTGCATATACCGGCGATCCAATGCCTACATGCTCGCCTTCTCCGGAAAAGCATATAAGGGTTCCGGAAACTGGCGCCGTGTAATTTTTTTCGCCCCTGAGAATAAGCGCTCTGTAAGTGTTGTTGATTGCCAGGGAACCGTTCCTGACCATATATGAAGTGATGTTCTTCTTGTCGACTATCTGGGTAAAAAGTACAATTAAATAAAAGAGGAAGATTGCAATGATGATAACAAGAAATCCTCCTCCGTAAAATCTTATACTCTTTTTTAAAGCTGCTTTTTCGGAAACTTTAGTTTTATCCTGCCGGTCCGTTTTTTTCGCAGCTCTGACTTTTTTTGACCTCTGGCCGCGTCTCATTTTTACTTAAGTATGCTGTCCTTATAGCTGTCAGGGATATCAGCCTCGTCTACAGACATTGCCATATTAAAGGTGATTCCGCACTTCTCACTGAGCTTGTCAAACTTATCCAAAACAGCACCTACTTCAGATATGTCGAACTTGCCCAACTTCTTGAAACTATCGAAATATAACTGCTCTATATCGCGATCCTGGGAGATTATCCCACAGACAAAACCATAAAATTCATCTATCGAAGAAAAATTGAATTCAGAAACATCAATAAGCCTTACTTTGTTGTTGATCTCGTACATATGCCTTGTGCTTTTGTCCAGGTATACGAGATGTCCGTTTGCGTCCTTGATTGCATTGTTGGCAAGATCCAGTAACCTAAGTGTCTTGCCTGTCCCCTCATTTCCGATTATAAGCTTAACCATATCAAAATACCTCCGAAAGTGAATTTTTTAGTAAAAATTTACCGTTTTCATTATACCCTAAGAGTCTGCTATTTTCAATAGCTCAGACAGTGTATTATAAAGTGTTCCCTCATCTTTTGCGCCCATTACAACTGCTATGTACGACCTGCCGGACATGTCATTTGCCAGGAGTATCAGGCACTTTCCAGCCGTGGCTGTACTGCCCGTCTTTCCGCCTATTACGGTAACGCCTTCCGGCACATCCTTTCCACCGTTAACAAACATGTCAGTATTCATTATTGTCTTTGTTTTTACGGTTCCGTCAGCCGTATTATAGCTTATCTGGACCGACGGCGTATTGATTATCTCCAGAAATTCAGGATATGCAAGAAGCTGCCTGAATATCAGGTACTGGTCATAGGCTGTAGAATAGTGCTCAGCGGCGTCAAGGCCGTGGGGATTCACATAGTGGGTACCCGTACATCCTAAGCTGGCCGCCTTTTCATTCATCATCTGTACAAAGCGTTCTTCACCGGTGATCTCACCATCTTCCTCAAGCCTGCTTCCGGCAGTGCTGTCTCCGGCATACTGTGCAAGTGCAAGTGCCGCGTCATTTCCTGACTGAATCAGGGTTATCTCCAGATGCTGCCTTATGGTCAGCTTGTCTCCGGCTTTCAGACCGAACCGCTGTACCCCCTCTTCCTTTATGGATACTTCGCCGATAGTGACTGAATCATCCAGCCTGTCGCCAAACTTTTCGAAAATGATCAGCGCTGTCATAAGCTTTGTCAGGGATGCCGGCGATGTCCTTTCGGTAGCATTCAGGGAATACAGAACTTCAGCATCATCCTCATTGTAGACAGCAGCAGAAAAGACCGCATCTTCTTCTGAAAGCGAAGCAGTTATGAGATTATCAGAAACAGCAGCTATGTCTTCAGCAAAAAGTGGGAGCGTGTCATATTCATCCACGGGATTCAATGTAAAGCTCTGGTCGTTTTCCATGCTGCCATAGGGCAGTTCTATATCAGAGGCCGTACAGGATGCCAGGATGAATAATGAAGACAGAACCGGTATGGCAGTATAAAGTTTTTTATTCTTTATACATTTCACGGAAATCCATGTCTCCCCTGTCCAGTGATTTTATAAGCAGTTCTGCCGTCGCAAGATTAGTCGCCAAAGGAATATTATGCATGTCGCAAAGCTGCAGGAGATTATTGGCATTCACCTCGTGGGACATGGGATTTAACGGATCCCTAAGGAATATAACCAGGTCTATCTGGTTATGCTCTATCTGCATTGCGATCTGCTGGCCTCCGCCAAGATGTCCGGCAAGGAACTTGTGTATCTGAAGATTGGTAACATCCTCTATCTGCCGGCCTGTGGTACCGGTGGCATATATCTCATGTTTTCCAAGTATTCCCCTGTATGCAATACAGAAATTCTGCATTAGTTTTTTCTTTGCGTCATGAGCGATTAAAGCGATCTTCATGTTTATCCTTTCTGCCATAAAATATAACGGCCGTTTTATATCTCTGAACTAATCTGTCCTAATTCTGTTGTTTTCCTGGGCGGATCCTTGCGGTGCAGGCCTACGCTTAATACAAACCCCATTCCTATATAAAGGCTTACAAGGGATGTAAGGCCGTAACTTACGAATGGAAGCGGCACGCCGGTATTCGGAGTCAGCCCTGTGGTAACGGATATATTCAGGAAGCTCTGGACCCCAACAATGGTCCCCACACCAAAGCATATCAGCTCCCCGGCAGTGTCACCGGCTTTTATCCCCATATAGAAACAGACGCCGGAAATTAACATTAGAAGCATTATGACGGACGCGCAGCCTATAAAGCCCATTTCTTCGCCTATTACCGCAAAGATGAAGTCGGTCTGTGCCTCTGATATATAATTTCCGTTTATAACGGACGAAACCTCGTTATTATCAAGCCCTTTGCCGGTAAGCTTGCCGGATCCGATGGCCGTAATGGAATTTTCCGTCTGCCATGCATCGGTCAGGGCGTATTCCTCTGGATCAAGCCACGCCAGAATCCTTCGCTGCTGGTAATCCTTTATCAGGTGCTGGTCAGGCTGAAGCACAAGGAAGAGGAAAATTGCCGCCGCCGGTATCGTGACTGCAAGCACGCCCATTATTATCTTCCTGCTGAGCCCGCCGATATAGATCAGCATGCAGAATACCACGCCTAAAAGTATCGTCGTGGAAAGATCCGGCTGTTTTACAACCAGGATAAGCACAGGCGCCAGAAGTGCAAGCATTATCAGTATGCTTTTCAAGGTGTTCAGGTTCTCTTTATTGTCCATTATAAACTTGGCATAAAAAAGTATCAATAAAATCTTGGCCAGTTCTGAAGGCTGGAACTTTATATCAATAAAAGGGATCATAAGCCATCTCTGGGCGTTATTCGCTGAATCACCGAAAATTTCCACCAGAAGAAGCAGCGCAATATTCAGGCCGTAAATCAGCCAGTGGAACTTCAGGATGAGATTGTAGTTAAAGAAGGATATAAAAAACATCAGAAACACGCCCAGTATCATCCCTGCTACCTGCCTGGACTGGACGGATTCTTTTGCGCTGCCTATGGCCATTATCCCGATTATGTTTATCGTAATGATAAGCAGCACTAGAAAGACGTTATAGTTCTTTAGCTGTAATTTCTGGTTCATTTTATTCTTTCTGACTTACTCCTTAGTCTCCGGCGGACGTTGCTGTTGCGTCGGATGCGTTACCGGTAATAAGGTCGCTGTGTTCTTCCAGATCAAAGTAATATTTTATCACATCGCACCCCATCTGGGCCGCAAAGTCGGATGAATATCCGTTAGCGATACGCACTGCAAGTGCAATCTGCGGCGCATTTGCCGGAGCAAAGCCTACAAAGAGCGCATGGTTAGGTTTGTTTGCGGACTCCTGTGCGGTTCCGGTCTTGCCCGCGCATATCATGTCAATATTGTTGAAATATACCTTGTCAGAAACCACGCCTTTCATTCCGGTATGTATGGTATTCCAAAGTTCAGGAGAAAGTATTACCTGGTTCCTGATTTTAGGCTTTGCAGTATATGTGGTCACGCCGGATGAATTCCTGATCTCATGGATAAGGGTCAGGTCATAGACTGTCCCCCTGTTTGCCACAGCGCTGACATATCTCGCCAGTCCGGCAGTGGTATAGTTGTGGGTACCCTGTCCGATGGCTGACGCAACCGGGTACTGGTCAGATATCTCAGGTGTTGATTCAGCAATCTCTACGCCTGAAGGATCTCCCAGGCCAAATTCAGCCGCATATTTTGATATGCGTTCCATACCATATGTGTCGTTATATCCGGTACCGTCATCCGCAAGCCTGTAGCCAACTTCAT
>JAGBLN010000026.1 GCA_017635395.1 Lachnospiraceae bacterium | reverse complement strand
TTGGAACTTATCCTGCCGTAGTTAAGTACAGAGGGGAGGCTTATTATAGGTATAAACACAGCAAGAAGAGAAAACTGACTAAGGATATACAACACAAGAATCGTTCTGAGGTGATTTCTGACGCTTACGAAATTCTTTATGGTGATACAGAAATAAAAAGGGATTACACTGTAGAAGAAGTTTACTATGAGTGGAGAAAGATGCGGGAGAGTGTGGTTGCAACAACGACCTTTAAGAGGGAAGGGCGTGACTGGAATCATATAAAGGATTTTCCTATAATGAAAAGGAAAATCGGTGATGTAAAGGTCTCTCATCTTAAGAATATGCTTGACATATATTGTGGAGATCATAAAGTGAGAGATAAGGATCTCAAGAATATTTTAAGCTTACTCAGAAATATCTGGCAGTATGGAGCTGTTCTTGATGCTGTTACCATAATGGCTCCGGAGCTTCTTAAGAGCAAGAACTTTAAGACAATGCAGCCTAAATCAGATGAAGAAAAGCGGGATGAGGTCTTTACCCGGGAAGAAACCGCTAAGATTAGGCGGTATCTTGAAAGCAAAAAAAGAGATACATATGAACAGGCTATACTCTTCGCATCTTATTCGGGTGGTTTGAGAATTAGCGAGCTTAGGGCACTTCAATGGAATGAATATGACGAGGCTACAGGCAAACTTCGTGTCTATTATCAGATGGTAAGAAGGGCTGATGGCTCTGGGCATTCATATGTAGCTGTCCGTGTTGCTCATACTAAAGGAAATGCGGGAAAAGGAAGAAGAATACTTAATCTTTCAAGTTCTGCAAGATGTATATTGGAAGAAATGCGTGCTGTTAATGGAGACAAGGAATATATATTCCAGTCCGGTGGAAATCTGCCGATATCAGAAAACAAATTTAATGAAAGATTAAAAAAGTGCTGTGAGGCTGCAGGCATTAGGTATTTTTCAAGCCATAAGTTCAGATTTCGCTTTGCGTCCGACTGCTTTGAGGCACATGTTGATGATCGGATAACGCAGGAAACGCTTGGACATTCAGATGTAAGGACAACGGAGCTGTATAATCGGTCAGATCGGTTCATTTTGAGCCATGAAAAAATGGATGCTATAACGAATTATTAGTTGTTCACCCTGTTCACCCTGTTAAAAAACAAGTAAAAAGCCCTCAAATCCTTTGATTTAAGGGCTTTCTTTATCGAGCGGGTGAGGGGAATCGGACCCCCGTATTCAGCTTGGAAGGCTGACATTCTACCATTGAACTACACCCGCAAACAAACTTATTCTATACTTTACCATTTATAAAGTCAAGCATTTTTTTGTTTTTAATAGTTTTTGGGTGGTTTGCACAAGCGATTGATTGATTCGATGTAAAAAATAGTCAAAAATCAGCTTAACATAAATCAAAAAGTGTCTATAATTGGGATCGTCAAACTAAAATTATTTTATGCGGGCCGGAAGAAGTGGTCCCAAGGAGGAGAAAAATGAAAAAGAAGTTAGTGATGACAATGTTAGCCGGTGTTATGAGCCTTGCACTTTGCACAGCCTGCACATCCGGGGCTGAAGCTCCTGCTGAAGAAGCTGCAACTGAGGAAACTGTAGAAGCAACAGAGGAAGTAGCTGAAGAGCCTACAGAAGAGACTGCTGAAGAACCCACAGAGGAAGCAGCAGAGGGCGAGGATGAGATCGATATCGATGCTGAGGTTGAGACGATTCAGGCTTCCCTTACTTATATGGGTGGTCTCTATGTAAACGGAAACCCTGACTGCGATATGGAGCTTGCTCTTTTCAAGAACGAAGAGGGTGAACTGCTCGGACTCGTTTACGATCAGGGAAGCATTGAGTACGGTTACTATGAGACTGAGGACGGAACTCTTGAAGATGGTACAGAGTATACTATCATCAAACTTGGCGACAAGACTTTCGGTTACTACTTTGATGAGAGCCTTGAGACAGGTATCCTTATCGACCAGGATGGCAACGTAAACGAGGCACTTGCACTTGATGAGAGCGTAGCAAGGGATCTTGTTACTACTACAATCGTTGGCGAAGCTGTAGATGACGTTGTTCTTGAAGAGGATGCTGAGGTTGAGGAAAATGCTGAAGTTGAAGAGGATGCTAAATAATCAGCTCCTTAAAACTGTTTAGCAGTTTTGCCTGATACATGGTAAAATAACATATGGAGCCCGGATGCCGTGATACCGGCACCCGGGTTTTTTTGTACCGTGCAGGTTTCATAGGGGACTGTCAGATATAGCTGAAAATAGTCTGACAACGGTGAACATGACGGATTTGTGGATTTTTTAGGATATGCATACACAGGGAGGTTATCATCATGAACGAGAACATAGTAAAAAGAAACGAACTGCTTGCACAGAAGGTTGTAAAGGGGCTTGAGTCCAGGAATATGACCGGGTATTACGTGCCAACGGCAGAAGAAGCTTTGAAGAAAGCCTTAGAGCTGATCCCTGAAGGCTCCACGGTAACAATGGGCGGTGCCATGAGCGCACATGAGATAGGACTTGTGGAAGCTCTTAAGAACGGAAACTATGACTTTGTCGACAGGGATAAGGCTGAAGATAAGCGTGCGGCAATGCTGAAGGCTTACGATGCTGATTTCTTCCTTTCGAGCGTAAATGCCATGACTGATGACGGCATACTTGTAAACATAGACGGAAATGCCAACAGAGTATCTGCGATAGCACAGGGACCGAAGAATGTGCTTTTTATCGTCGGAATGAATAAGGTTTGCAGCGATATTGATGCGGCTATGAAGCGGGCAAGAAATGTGGCGGCCCCCATAAACGCGCAGCGATTCGGACTGGCAACGCCATGTGCCAAGACCGGTAAATGCATGGACTGCAAGTCACCGGATACCATTTGCTGTCAGTTCCTGATCACCAGGTTCTCAAGGCATGAGGGCAGGATACATGTGATACTGGTCGGTGAGGAGCTGGGGTTCTGAGAGGAATTTCTATTTCGGCTATAATTTTATAGCTTTAAGTGAAGCCGCCTATTTCACCAAGAAACAGGACGGCTTTACTTTTTATTTAGCTATAAAAAAGCCCCTGCTGACGCAGGGGACATTTCTATGCCGGTGGCGGGACTTGAACCCGCACGTAGTTGCCTACAACAGATTTTGAGTCTGCCTCGTCTGCCAATTCCGACACACCGGCTTAAAACCTTGTCAATGATACCATGTATAATCAAATAAAACAAGATGAAATGTTAATTCAGTTGACATAACATGTAAAAATGATATAATATTCATGTATGTGTTTTGCAGACAAAACTGCCCGGATTTCAGCCTGATTTATAAAATTTATTATATAAATCACGCTTAAGGTACGGGTACGGTACGGCAGCTGTGATATAAAACTTATGAACCCATTGAGATTATGAAGTGTTCGTGAGTGATAACGGAAAATGGACAAGTCAGAAAAGAAAAAGTACGCAATAAAGGTCAAGAACCTTTATAAGATATATATGATCGGCACAAATAAAGTCAGGGCTTTGAATGGCGTTGATTTTGCTATAGAAAAGGGGACTTTCTGCTGTATCGTCGGTACTTCAGGTTCAGGAAAGTCTACGCTTCTTAATATGATGGCAGGCCTGGAACCGCCTACCAAGGGCGAGATTGTTATCGCGGGCGAGCATATGGAAAGAAAAAACGAAGCGCAGCTTGTTAATTTCCGTCAGGCTCATGTGGGATTCATTTTTCAGTCTTATAATCTTCTCCCCAATATGACAGCAATAGAAAATATAGCATTGCCCCTCACTTTTCAGGGGATGGATAAGGCTAAGCGCATAAAGAAAGCCAAAAAGGCGCTGAAGCTGGTGGGCCTTCAGGAATTTGGAAATCACAGGCCGGGGCAGATGTCCGGTGGCCAGCAGCAGCGTGTCGGCATAGCGAGGGCGCTTGTTGTAAATCCGGAAATCATATTTGCGGATGAGCCGACTGGTAACCTGGATTCCAATACTACGCTTGATGTGCTTAAACTTATCAAAAAGATTGTTGCCGAGAACAAGCAGACTGTTGTGATGGTTACGCATGATAATAACCTGGCTTCCTATGGCGATATGATCATACATATTAAAGATGGAAAAATCACTGAGATCGAGCAGAACAGACAGGTCAATGACGATCTTGATAATGTAGAACTTGGAGGGACATTAGATATTCCGAGTGAGGCCTCGGGCGAAGCGGCAGTATCACCGTCAATGGAGGCGGCAACGATACCTGCGGAACCGGAGATGGCGTCAGGGCAGAATATAACAGTTCCTGAGTATGAGGGCTATCATCCTAAGACATCAGGAACGGATCCGGGAAACGCTTAGGATTGTTTTACTATATATAATGTTTATTGGGAACAGAGCAAATCAAGGAGAATTCAAATGGTTAACAGGAATATGAAGAAGAACAGCATAGGAGAGAGATTTATCAGGCTGGCGATCGTGCTGGCTGCAGTATTTATCGCCTTTTCGTCAGCTTTGTTTATTCCGGAAAAGGGTGACAGGGCAGAGGCAGTGAGTATCAGTATAAACGGTGACAAAAACGGCATGATAAAAAATGCCGATAGAGAGGCTGCGTACGTGATCCTTATAGAACATATGAATTCTCTTAAAAAGAAGGATCTGTCAGCAGCACAGAAAGCGAAACTTGATGAGATAATGTATGATGCCAACGTCTTTATAGCGAATACGGAGATGACTGTTGATCAGCTGGAGGCATATGTTACCACAGTAATGACACGAATGAATGAAGTTGCAGACAATGTCCCCAAGGCTGAGCAGTTCCTGTTCATAGACAACAGAAGTGAAATTACGTCCGCAAAGTACGGTGAAGCGACGTCTCTTACTTTGTCTGTTGTAAATCTTGGTGATACTACGGTTTCTGATGTGGTGATCACTCCGACTGTTGATACAGACCTGACAAAGTGGCCTTTTGTGATACAGACTGCATCCGATGCAAGGATAATAGAAAATTTAAGACCTGCATCATCAATAGAGGAATCATACGGCCTTGCAGGGCAGGCAGTGTGGAATTTTGTGGTTGCCGACGGGGCAAAGACAGGTGTTTATCCTCTTAAATTCCATGTGATGTACTACAGGAACGGTGCAATGGAGGAATCAGATCTTACCACTTATATAAACATCAAAGGTAAGAGCTCCAGCGGAAAGCTTATTGAGGATGAAAAAGACAAGAAAGATGATGATAAGATTTCTACACCTCGTATAATCGTGACGGGATTTACTACCGATCCTGAAGAAATCTATGCAGGTGATACTTTTAATGTTACCATCACGGTTCAGAATACATCTACATATACTGCTGTAAAGAATATTCAGTTCGATCTGACAGCGGCAAATACCGGTGATGATCTGAAGACCACTTACGAGGCGTTTTTGCCCACCTCCGGTTCTGCAACCATGTATTTGGACAGCATTGGAGCCGGTGAAACTGCAGAGCTTAGTCTTGAACTTGCGGCAAGAGGAGATCTTACAGAGCGGCCGTATTCAGTAAGTCTTGAGATGAATTATGAGGATGCGTATAAGAATCCTTTCAAGTCTGAAAGTAATTTTTCTATCCCTGTACATCAGGCTGCACGAGTTGATACAGGTACGGCTGAGATATCACCTGAGTCTGCTATGGTCGGAGATATCGTGAATGTCTGCTTCCCGATATATAACAAGGGTCAGACGACACTTTATAATGTCCAGGTGGATTTCCCCAGCGAATCTTTTGAAGGCGGAAGCTGCTATGTAGGCAAACTTGAAACGGGCGCAACGGGGGATGTTGATGCATCCTTAACTGCCATTGCTCCCAGTACAGATGACGGTACTGTAATTGCGATCATCAGCTATGAAGATGCATCCGGCAATGTTTCCACATTGGAGAAGGAACTGAATATTTATGTGGAAGATTATGTTGCAATGGAGTTCAATGAAATTGACGAAGACGGCGATGGCATAATGGAGGGCATTGACTATGACGGCGACGGTATAGTTGATGAGTATTATGAAGGCATGGAAAAGAGCAGTTTCCCTGTCTGGATCATCGTGGTTATAGCTGTAGTTATTCTGCTGGTGGTCATAGTTGTAATTATCATAATAATAGTTGTAGTTGCGAAAAAGAAAAAGAAAAAGGCCATGGAACTTGCTGCTGCTTCTGATGATGACGATGAGGACTGATGAATGAAACTTAGCGATCTGTTGTTAATGAGCCTTGGCAGCCTGTTCAAGCGCAAGGCCCGTACAATACTTACTATACTGGGCGTTATCGTTGGTACTGTATCCATTGTGGTAATGATCAGCCTGGGTATAGGAATGAAATCGGCTATGCTGGAGACTTTTGAGTCATATGGCGGACTGACTACCATTGATGTGGAAATGCCGAGCCGTTACAGCGATAATGGTACTGAGAAGAGTGACAAGGAACTGGAGAAAATGATGCTTTCGGATGACCTGATCAAGCAGTTCGAGCAGATGGAACATGTGACGGCTGTATATCCGGAACTTAGAACCGATGTTACTTATATTTATGGCAGATATATTTTGTATGAACCGCTTATCGGCATGTCTCCTGAGGCTATGAAAAAAATGGGAATGGAACTGAAGGCCGGAGACTATCCGGAAAGTGGTGAACTCTCCATAATTTTCGGCAATATGGTGCAGGGAGATTTTTATGACAGCAAAAGGAACAGATATCCCTATTATGATTCGGGAGAACCTGTTGATGTTGATTTTATGAAAGACAGGCTTTTTGTGGTCTTCGATACGAATGCTTACGATCAGGCGAAGGCAGGAATCAAAGATGAAAACGGGAATACCATTAAAGCTCCAAAGAAATATGCAATACCTACTGCCGGCGTGGTAAAGGGAGGATTGGAAGATTATAATTCATATTCATTTTATACATACTGTGACATTGATGCATTAAAAGATCAGCTGAAAAAAATGTATAAGAATAAAGTGATACCTGGACAGCCTACAAAGAAAAACGGAAAGCCGTTTAAGGATATCTTTTATACGGGGATCAAAGTTGATGTTGACAAGATGGATAACGTCGAAGGAGTCCAGGAACAGATAAGGAATATGGGTTACAATGCATATTCCCAGGCAGAATGGATCGCTTCCGATATGCAGGTGCTTACTATAATTGAAGCTGTTCTTGGCGGCATCGGCGCTATATCCCTTTTTGTAGCGGCTATCGGTATTACCAATACCATGATGATGTCGATTTATGAGCGTACCAAGGAAATAGGCATCATGAAGGTTATCGGCTGCAAGATAAGCGATATACAGGCACTTTTCCTTATAGAAGCAGGTTATATAGGTTTCATAGGCGGGACAATAGGGGTGCTGATCAGTTATGCCTTTTCGATTGGAGTCAATTGGCTTTTGATCAGCTCAGGCGCTATGGGTGAAATGGGTATGAACGGTGCAATATCGAAGATACCTTTCTGGCTCGGCCCTGTGGCTATCGTGTTTGCTACCCTGATCGCTATGCTGGCAGGCTTTTTCCCTTCACTCAGGGCTATGAGGCTGAGCCCTTTGGCTGCTATCAGAGCAGAATAATAGGGTGGAAAAAAAGAAATAATAATAGTATAATATTCTACAAAGTTTTTAATTATCATAGGGGATCGTTTTTCGGTTCTTAATATTTATAACGAGAGTTGGGGGCAAGATGGAAGAATCAGAAATCAGCAGGATCTGTCTCAGGTGCATGAAAGTCAGCGATGAACCTGAAATCTGTCCGTACTGCGGCCGCGAAAAGACTGGCCAGAGGACATGGTCGAAGGCGCTTGAGCCGGGTACTATCTTAAATCAGAAAATCCTTATCGGTAATATATTGGGAAAAGGCGGTTACGGTATAACCTATATCGGTTACGATATGCTTCTTGAATATCGCGTGGCCGTAAAAGAGTTTTTCCCTGATGAAATGGTTGATCGTTCTGAGGACGGTAAGACTGTTTTGGTTCTTGATGCCGTAAATTCCGAAGAATATGAAAAAGAGACTAAAGCGTACTTAAGGGAAGCGAGGATACTTGCAGAGTTCTCTAAGTTCCCCGGTATTGTGGCTGTAAAGGATCTTTTCTATCAGAACAATACAGGTTATCTGGTAATGGAGTTCCTTGAAAGCGGAAATCTGCGCAAGTATATTGACGCCAAGGGCGGATGGCTGCCGGTTGAAGAGGCTCTTGAGAAGATGGAGCCTGTTATAAGCATTCTTGGACGCCTTCATAAGTCGGGACTTCTTCACAGGGATATCAGCCCTGACAACATAATGCTTGATGAAGACGGCTCTGTTAAGCTTATCGATTTCGGTGGATCCAGAAGGATGGGGTTTGCGAACCAGCAGGTATTCCTTGGCAAGTGGGGATTTGCGCCTCTTGAACAGATGCTTTCAAAGCTTTCCGAACAGGGACCCTGGACTGATATCTATGGCATATGTGCGACTCTCTACTGCATGATGACTGGAGATATACCCCAGTCCTCGTTTGAAAGAAATGAAAATGACGAGCTTATAAATATAGCTGATTATACTATCCAGATAGATAAAAAAGTTGCGGCGGCCATCATGAAGGGACTTTCCATGAAGCCTGAGGACCGTCAGCAGAGCATTGATGAGCTTTATTTCGACCTGTATGGCATCTATCCTGATCAGAAGAATGCTCAGGCAAATGATACCAACGGGGCACCGCAGATATTGAGGGACCACAATAACCGTATATGGTTTGGTGAGTATCCCATGAACGAGGTAACGGGATCACAGCTTACCAGCGACCTTATTTATGCTGAGTATGACAAAGATGATGTGGCTACCGTTAACGGTGAAAGGTATCTCAGGATGCCTGTCATAAAAGAGGCAGAGCCTGCAGACAATAACATCCTTAATATGATGCGCGGAAGCCGCCAGGATACTGAGATCACCGGATACAGGTATTTCAAGTTCAATATGCTTTCCTGGCGTGTGGTCGCTGACAGGAACGGCAGGATCACTCTTGAAAGCGAGTATATAATTGATTTCAAGCCTTTTGATCAGCAGAAGTATCTTAAGATGAATGACAAGGAAGTTTCCAAGATCCGCAGCGGAATTTACTGGGAGAAGAGCAAGATCAGGGAATGGCTTAACTCCGTATTTGTGCGCCGTGCGTTCTCTGAAGAATGCCGTGCCCTGCTGCAGGTTACCAAGGTGAGCACACCGGTTTCATCTCTGTCTGATCGTACTACCTATGATAAGGTTTATCTTCCTTCTATAGAGGAGATAAGATACGGCTTTGATATAGATATGTCCCTTGTGAGAGGGAATTATAAGGGGCGTACCGAGCTTGATATGGCGCCGTGCTCGCAGTATGTTGCCGCACTTACGAACGGAAAATACAGTCATTCGAACTACGGTCTCCGTTCAAGAGGTCCCATAGATGATGATGATTCGTATAAATGTGCCGAAAATTATGAGGGACATGCGCTTATTGACAATAAGCTGAGAGAATGGAAGCTGAATAAGGGCATGGGCATCAGGCCGATCATCTGCATAAATGCTGATGATGTGCATGATCTGGTATAAGGGGTAGCGGATGAACATATATATTTTAAGCGATATACATGGGCATTACGAAACCTTCAGAAAAATGCTTGAGAAGATCAGGTTCTCTGATAATGATTTTATGTACGTTCTGGGGGATGTGATCGACAGAGGCCCTGACGGTATACAGCTCATACAGGATATCATGAGACGCAAGAATATGGAGCTTTTTCTCGGCAACCATGAACTGATGATGCTCAATGCGATAGAATATATCCGCAAGCGCGATAAGGGGATCGCCAGGAATGAGAATAATGATCTGAAGCTCGATCCCTACGAGCTTTGGGTGCATGCCGCAAACGGCGGTGAGGCTACCCACAGGGCATTCTATAAGCTTAACCGGAAGAAGCAGGATGAGATGGAGCGTTATCTGAAGGGACTCCGTCTGATCAAGAGGGTCAAGCTGGGAAATGTTACTTATCACCTGTCCCATTCCTTTTCACTTCAGATGGCTTTCGGACAGGAGTTTTTCTATAAAAATGCAACCAAGAAGCAGGCTGAGATGATAGTATGGGAAAGCCTGCTCGACAAGTACGGGGATCCTGAGGCTGATGGACAGCCCAAGCCGTTTGCGTATCCGGATGACACATACATCGTGGGACATATTTTTACCCAGCGTATCAATCATCTGGATGAAAATGGCAAGGGAAAGATTTTTAAGTCTGATTCCTACAGGGGCTACAAGCTTATAGATTTAGACTGCGGAATGGCGCTTAATTCCAAGTCGAGCCGTCTTGGATGCATGTCCCTTAACACAGGGGAAGAGTACTATGTTGATCTTGGAATACAATAAAAAGGGGTTAAGGTAAAATGGAAGGTGATTCAAAGAAAAGCTATATTCCGAAGGGAATGAAAATAATCGGGGATGTGGAGTCGGACGGCGACCTGCTTCTTGCGGGTGACGTGGACGGCAATGTTGACATTGACGGTACCCTTGAATTAAAGGGAACAGTCAAGGGCAAGAATCTCCGTGTGGGCCGTGTAGAGCTTACTGAGGGAAATATCGAGAGCGACATTGAGTGCCTGGACTATATAAGCGTAGGTCCTGATGTGACCATCCTTGGCAATATCAAGGCAAAAAATGCTGATGTAAACGGCGCAGTCATGGGAACCATTGATGTTGAGGAGAATATGTCAGTTGGTTCGACGGCAGTCATAAGCGGCGAGGTAAGAACAGGCACCATAAATGTAGACCTTGGGGCTGTCTGCGATATTGACCTTAAGAGGAGCTATTCGGATGAAAGGGCCGGAGCCTTCTTTGAGGAGTATTTAAGCAGCAAAAAGGATGAGGCTGCGGAATAAGAAATCCTGTTTTAAATTGAGAATAACCGTTGAAAACAGCTGGCCGGTGCCGGCTGTTTTTTTGTCTGAATATAGTTGTTTTTTGTGTGGAATAAAAAAAAACAATGTGCTATAATGTCAAAGTATGTGTGCGGGTATAGGGGAATTGTAAGCTTTACCCGGAGAAAAGTTCAGGAGGAATAATTTTAAATGAATACTTCAATCGAAAAACTGGAAAAGAATATGGCAAAGATAACAGTGGAAGTTCCCACTGAAGAGTTTGAGAAGGCTGTTGAGAAGGCTTTTCAGAAGAATAAGAATAAAATAAGTATTCCCGGTTTCAGAAAGGGTAAAGTAAGCCGTCAGGTTATGGAAAAGATGTACGGCAAGGATGTTTTCTATGCTGATGCTGCAAATATCTGCATCCCTGAAGCATGGGAGAATGCATACAATGATTCTGAGGAAGAGATCGTTTCTTCACCTGATATCGACGTTGTACAGATGGAGTCCGGAAAGCCTTTTATATTCACGGCTACAGTTGCACTTAACCCTGTCGCTGAAATCGGCGAGTACAGGGGCATTCATATTGAGAAGATATCTGCAGAGGTAACAGATGAGGATGTAGAGGAACGCATCAACAAGGAAAGAGAAGAACAGTCAAGAATGGTAGCTGTTGACCGTGAGGTTAAGGACGGCGACCAGGCTATAATCGATTTTGAAGGATTCCTTGACGGTGTAGCATTTGAAGGTGGCAAGGCTGAGAACCATCCTCTTACAATCGGCTCCGGTGCTTTCATCCCCGGTTTCGAGGAGCAGATCATCGGACACAAGGCCGGTGACGAGTTTGATGTAAACGTTAAATTCCCTGAGGATTATCAGGCTGATCATCTTAAGGGTAAGCCCGCAGTATTCAAGTGCAAGCTTCACGAAGTAAAGGAAAAGGAAGTTCCTGAGCTTGATGCTGATTTCGCTGATGATGCAGGATTTGACTCGGTAGATGAATACAAGGCTGACATCCGCAAGAAACTTGAGGAGAAGAAGGTTTCAGAAGCAAAGGATAAGAAAGAGTCTGCTGTTATAGAGAAGCTTGTTGAGGGCATGACTGTTGAGGTTCCCGAGGCAATGATCGAGACTGATGCACGCCGTTCAATCGACGAGTTCAGCCAGAGGCTTATGATGCAGGGAATGAGCATCCAGCAGTATTATCAGTACACAGGCCTTAACCAGGATATAATGCTTGAGCAGACAAGGCCGCAGGCTGAGAAACGTATCAGATCACGTCTTGCTCTTGAGGCAGTTGCTAATGCAGAGAATATTGAGGTTTCAGAGGAAGACCTTACAAAAGAGCTTGAAGAGATGGCTGAGAACTACAATATGAAGGTGGATGAAGTAAGGAACATGCTTTCAAAGCGCGAAATCGAAGCTTTCAGAAAGGATATCAGGATCAAGAAGGCTCTTGAGATAGTTGTAGATAATGCCGTTGAGGATTGATATTGAAATTGATTAAGCGTTAATTTTAGGAGGTGGCTATTATGGAGTCAACTATATACAATGACCTGGTGCCTATGGTCGTGGAGCAGACCAGCCGCGGCGAGAGGTCCTATGATATTTTTTCAAGATTATTAAAGGACAGGATTATATTCCTGGGCAGCGAGGTGACTGATGTTACGGCAAATCTGATCGTAGCTCAGATGCTTTTCCTGGAGGCTGAGGATCCTGATAAGGACATACAGCTTTATATCAACAGCCCCGGTGGTTCTGTGACTGCAGGTATGGCTATCTATGATACCATGCACTTCATCAGATGCGATGTGTGCACCAACTGCATAGGTATGGCTGCCAGCATGGGCGCATTCCTTCTTGCAGGCGGTACAAAGGGCAAGAGATATGCACTTCCCAATGCGGAGATAATGATTCACCAGCCTCTGGGCGGCACAAAGGGCCAGGCTACTGAAATCGAGATAGCTGCAAAGCATATCATAAAGACCAAAGAAAAAATGAACCGCATCCTTGCTGAAAACTGCGGACGTACTTATGAGGAACTTGTAAGCGCTACAGACCGTGACAACTGGAAGTCAGCACAGGAAGCAATGGAATTCGGACTAATTGATGAAGTTATAGATAAGCGTCCGGGTGCAGATGATAAGAAGGATAAGAAATAATGGCAAAAACAATGGATCCCAGAAAGATCAGGTGTTCATTCTGCGGAAAGAATCAGGAACTTGTCCGCAAGATCATTGCAGGCCCTAATGACATATATATATGTGATGAGTGTGTGGAGACCTGCCAGGGCATCATAAACGAAGAGTTTGATGATGAGGACGAGGATGAGATCGGATTAGGCGAAGGCTTTGGCGATGACTTTAAACTCCTTAAGCCTGTCGAGATAAAGCGCTTCCTGGACGAGTATGTCATAGGACAGGATGATGCGAAGAAGATTCTTGCCGTAGCAGTATATAACCACTACAAGAGAATTCTTGCTGAAAGCCTTAGGAAAGAAAAGGACGGAAAGAAGTCCGGAGAGTTTGACAGCGTAGAACTTCAGAAGAGCAATATACTTATGATAGGACCTACCGGCTCCGGAAAGACCTATCTTGCCCAGACTCTTGCAAAAATTATAGGCGTGCCTTTTGCTATCGCTGATGCTACCACTCTTACAGAGGCCGGTTATGTGGGCGAGGACGTGGAGAATATTCTACTTAAGCTGATACAGGCCGCTGACTATAATGTAAAACTTGCAGAGCACGGCATAGTCTATATTGACGAAATCGACAAGATTACCAAGAAGGGCGAGAATGTGTCCATCACCAGGGATGTATCCGGTGAAGGCGTACAGCAGGCCCTGTTAAAGATCGTTGAAGGTACTGTTGCGTCAGTTCCCCCGCAGGGAGGCCGTAAGCACCCCCATCAGGAGCTGATACAGATTGATACCACTAACATACTGTTTATCTGTGGTGGTGCGTTTGACGGACTTGACAAGATAATCGGAGAAAGACTCAATAAAAAGGCAATCGGTTTCAAGGCTGATATTACATCGCAGAATAATGCAGAAGTATCAGAACTGCTTAAGTCTGTGACGCCTCAGGATCTGACCAAGTTTGGCCTTATTCCTGAGTTCATAGGCCGTGTGCCCATCAATGTTACGCTGGAAGGCCTGGATGAGGATGCTTTGGTAAGGATACTTACGGAGCCTAAGAACGCTCTCATAAAGCAGTACCAGAGCCTGTTCGATCTGGATGATGTTGAGCTTGAATTCGACGATGAGGCAGTAAGGCTTATAGCGGCTAAGGCATTAGAAAGAAAGATCGGTGCCAGGGGCCTTAGGTCCATAATGGAAGACATCATGATGGATGTGATGTTTGAGATCCCTTCTGACGATACCATACAGAAGTGTACCATTACTAAAGCTGCTGCTGAGGGCACGGAAAAGCCTGCTGTAGTAAGGATGGCTGAATCGTCTGAACTGAAGAAAAAACTGAAGAAGGATGCGTAAAGTAAATGCTTTACGCAGGCCGGCTAGTTGAATAATACGGATGAATGTCCGTGGGAATAAGACCGCCACGGCGGTCTTTCCTGAATTTTAAGGAAAAATGGTAAATAAAAAAGCTAAAAAAAGTAATACGGAAAATGTAATAATAGCACCCGATGAGATCCCTGTTATCGTAGTAAAGAACCTGGTTCTTTTTCCGGGGAGTTCCATGCAGTTTGATTTGGACAGCAAGCAGTCCATAAGGGCTGTGGAGGCTGCCATGCTTTCGGACGGCCGCTTTTTTCTTTTGAGTGAGTTAACAGAAAAGAAGAACAAAGAGATTGACTTTGCTGAAATAATAGGCATGATCGCCGGCGGGAAGGATCCTCTGGCAAACGATGACGATGATGAAACAAAGATTCCTGAGGTTCTTCATAACGGAAGCATTGGCACCATAGCAAAGACAACGCAGGTCATCCGGCAGGATAACGGTGTGGTCCGTGTCCAGGTGGTCGGTCTGCAGAGAGCTATGCTTACGGATTTTGAAGATTATCCGGCATATTTCGTTGGCCATGTTGAAGAATACAATGATTTTTCCATAGATGATGCAATAAAAGCTGAGGCTTTGAGGCGCTTGGTTATCACAGCATGCGAGCAGCTCCTTAGAGAGTACGGTGCACCGGGCAGTAGGGAGTTTAAAAGGCTCAGGAAGATAAAGAACCTGGATGTGCTTACTAACGATATTGGCGCAAATCTTCCGCTGGAAGAAAAGGACCGTCTGAATATTTTGCAGACCGTTGATCTTGAATTAAGGTGCAAAAAACTTATCGGTCTGCTTTCGAATGAAAAGAGCATCATGAATGCAAGGAAGGAAATCAGTGAACAGATCTCAAGGCAGGTGGATGAACACCAGCGAGAGTATATCCTCCGCGAACAGTTAAGCTATATTCAGAGCGAACTGAACGATGATCCGGATGAGGTTTCGGAAGTTGAACAGTACAAGAAAGCGGCTGAGGCACTGGTAGCGTCTGACGAGGTTAAGGCAAAACTCAAAAAAGAAATCCGCCACTTTGAGCAGAACGGCGGCATGAGTCAGGAAGGCGCCATGGAGAGGGCGTATATAGAGACCCTTCTTGAGCTTCCCTGGGATAAGAAGTCTGAAGGCTATGACCATGTAATCGATATAAAGAAGGCTAAGCAGATCCTGGACAGGGATCATTACGGCCTTAAGGATGTAAAGGAACGTGTACTGGAGTATCTTGCGGTAAGGACACTTACCGGTAAGTCAGATGCGGCTATACTGTGCCTTGTAGGACCTCCGGGTACAGGAAAGACATCCATAGCAAGGTCTGTGGCTGAGGCAACGGAAAAGCCTTACGTACGCATCTGTCTTGGCGGAGTAAGGGACGAGGCTGAAATACGAGGACATAGGAAGACTTATGTGGGTGCAATGCCCGGCCGTATTTCTGCCGGCTTAAAGAGTGCGGGCGTAAAAGATCCGCTGATGCTCCTTGATGAGATTGACAAGATGAGCCAGGATTACAGGGGTGATACAGCGTCTGCCATGCTGGAGGTGCTTGATTCTGAGCAGAATAAGAACTTTAGGGACCATTACGTGGAGCTTTCCCAGGACCTTTCGGATGTGCTTTTCATTGCTACGGCAAATGATGAAGAAGGCATTCCGAGACCTTTGCTTGACCGTATGGAGATTATTGATATAGCCGGCTATACCAATAACGAGAAGTTCCATATTGCAAAGGAACATCTGGTAAAAAAGACTTATGAAAAGACCGGAGTGAAGCCTTCGCAGCTTAAGATATCCGACAGCGCAATAGAAAAGATAATAGAATGCTACTGCAGGGAGGCCGGTGTCCGTGAGCTTGAGAGGGAGATATCCAAGCTCTGCAGGAAGGCGGCTGTTGAGATACTTGAGAATAAGGACTCAAAAAAGATAATCGTTACGGCAAAGAACCTTGAAAAGTACCTGGGCAAGATCAAATTCCCGCCTGAACAGATGAACAAGAAAAATGAGGTGGGTATTGCAAGGGGCCTGGCTTGGACTTCTGTTGGAGGTACGACTCTTCAGGTGGAAGTAAACATCCTGCCGGGAAAGGGGGACCTTTCACTTACCGGACAGCTTGGAGACGTGATGAAGGAATCTGCAATGGCTGCATTTTCATATGTTAGGTCCGTTGCGCCGAAGTGGAATGTGGAAAAAGAATTTTTCCAGACTCATGACATTCATGTCCATCTTCCCGAAGGCGCAGTGCCCAAGGATGGCCCCAGCGCCGGCATCACGATGGCTACAGCAATTCTTTCTGCTGTTACAGGCAAGAAGGTTGACAGGAAGATAGCTATGACGGGTGAAATTTCCCTGAGGGGTAATGTCATGCCTGTTGGCGGCTTGAAAGAGAAAATCCTGGCAGCTAAGACTATAGGGATAAAGACCGTGCTCCTGCCGGATGAAAACCGCCGCAATGTAGAGGAAATCGATACAGAGATACTTGAAGGCATGGATATTGTATTCGTGAAACATATGGATGAAGTGGTTGAAAGAGCTTTTGTATGAAGATAAAGAACGTTGAACTGGAATGTGTATGCGGAATAACAAGCACGCTGCCGGATAATGAACTGCCGGAATTTGCTTTTGCGGGCAAGAGCAATGTGGGGAAGTCTTCCCTGATCAATTCCCTTGTGCAGCGCAAGTCATTAGCGCGTACCAGCTCTGAACCTGGCAAGACCCAGACAATAAATTATTACAACGTTAATAAAGATTTTTACCTGGTAGACCTTCCTGGATATGGATATACCAAGGCAGGAAAGACTGAGGCTGCCAAGTGGGGCAGAATGGTTGAAAACTATCTTCATACGTCAAAGCAGCTTAAATTAATATTCCTGCTTATCGATATAAGGCATGAGCCTGGGAAGAATGACCTGCAGATGTATGATTGGGTTGTATATCAGGGATACAGGCCTGTAATAATAGCTACTAAGGCAGACAAGATAAAGCGGAGCCAGCTGGACAAGCATAAAAAGATGCTGCGTGAGGCTCTGGGGCTAAAACAGGATGATGTACTGATACCGTTTTCGTCAGTTTCGAAGCAGGGGATTGAGAATGTATATGCGCTTATAGAGGAGTATGTAAATCCTGCTGTTTCGGAAGAATGATTTTTGTAAATAAGCTGTGAACGTTTACATAACATTCTTGATATAATAAAAAAATAATGTTAAAATATACAAGATTTTAATGTATTGTAATAGCAGTTTTTCTGCTATAAGAGAAGCATAATAAATGAGGGGATTACCCGGAACGGAGATGGCATGAAAAAGAGACTGGTTACAAGGAGCGACTTTGACGGACTTGTTTGTGCGATGCTTTTGAAGGAGATCGATCTCATCGATGAGATTAAGTTCGTTCATCCCAAGGATGTTCAGGACGGCAAGATCGATATCACGTCTAATGACATCACCACGAACCTTCCCTTTGATGACAGGGTTGGCATAGCATTTGACCACCACGAGAGTGAGCTGGAAAGATGCAAGGATAAGAACTGGGAAGGCAGGTTCATTATTGATGGCGACGCAAAGTCTGCAGCCAGGGTTGTATATGATTATTACGGCGGCAAGGAGAAATTCGTAAGGGTTTCTGATGAGATAATGGAAGCCGTTGACAAGGGCGACAGTGCAGACTTCAACCGTGACGAGATCCTTGATCCTAAGGGCTGGGTACTTATGAACTTCCTTATGGATGCAAGAACAGGACTTGGAAGATTCCACTCATTCAGGATTTCTAACTATGATCTTATGATGGAACTTATTGATTACTGTGTTGACCACTCAATCGATGATGTCCTGGCTCTTCCTGATGTAAAGGAAAGAGTAGATATGTACTTCGAACAGCAGGAGCTTTTCAAGGCTCAGCTCGAGAAAGTAACAAAGATTTATGACAGGGTTGCTGTTGTAGACCTTCGTGAAGAGGATCCTATCTATACCGGAAACCGTTTCATGGTTTATGCTATGTGGCCTGAAGTAGAGATGAGCGTACATGTGGCATGGGGATTCCGCAGACAGAATACGGCTGTCATGATTGGTAAGTCCATTATCAACAAGGCATCTAAGGTTAATATCGGTGACCTGTGCCTGTCTTATGGCGGCGGCGGACATGCTAATGCAGGTACCTGCCAGCTGGACAATGACATTGTTGACGAAGAGCTGCCCAAGATAGTAGAAAAGCTGAACGGAAGATAAGAATTTTGGAATAAAAACATAAAGTAAAACCGGAGGTTCGAAACCTCCGGTTTTTTGTAATTGTTAAGTTGCATATAAAATGGGATCAGTCTTTTTTGACCTTTCTCATAAGGTTGATCCAGATGCTTACGCAAGCGCTGTATACAACGATGATGCCTGCGATACGGATCAGTATATCCATGACAATTGCAGGATTGAGTACTACAAACACTATGATGATGATGCCTGCAAGAATCGCTACGGCAGACAGGGCAAGAGGCACAGCCCAATTTCTGTCTGTATTCTTTTTGATATCAAGACAGTGGATCATATTTATTATGCCGTAGATGCAGATCAGGCCGCCGATAACATAAGGCGCATAGGTGGTCAGCAGGTCAGGCTTAAAGAAGATGACTGCGCCAAGGATAATGGAAACAACCGAACCGACTATGGTGGTTATGCCGGATACACCGAAATTTTTAGCTATCACTGTGGAAATGATTCCAATAAGTCCGATAATTGCAAGAACAATGCCGAGAACCTTGACCGTTACAGTTACGAATGCAGCGGGATAGATTATCATTGCTACACCTACAATAAGCAGCAGGACTGCACTTGCTAACATTGTCAATTTTGATTTCATTTTTCCCCTTTCCGCCGCCTTTAGCGGCTACGCGAATTGTATATGAGAGAATCATTCGCGAATAAAAGATTTACAGATTTATTTTAGTCATTAATTTATGCCTTGTAAAGTGAAAATAAAATGCAATTATGATAAAATAACAAAGTTGCGTTTTATTGTAATAAATTTCGGCTGAGGACCCTTATGATCAGTCCGGATATATCCGGCTGAGGGAGTTTATGGGAAAGTTATATTCCGGAATAATGATGATATTAGCAGAGGCGCTGCTGAACATTCAGGGAGTCTTTGCAATGGTGCCTTATGAAGTCAGGCAGTATGTCTATGCGCTGGGGATTCTGGCACTGGTTTCTTTTATTGTTGTTCTTTTTTTATCCATAAAGAAAAAAATAAGATTTTTTGCGGCTGCATCGGGGCTGATTATGTTTTGCGTCGCAGTTTATCTTTTTGTTATGGCACCGTATGCAGGAACTGTTTCGCTTCATCCGGCCGGAGATCCTAAGGCTGTGGTAAATGAATTCTTTACGGATATATGCCTTGAGGATTATACGGCAGCCCATGACCTTACGAATTCTACGGCGGCTTATGGCGTTGAAAGGGTTCCTGAAAATGATCTGGAAGAATGCTATCTTGAAAAGCTGAGGGAGGGCTACCGTTATGAAATGATAGGCGATCCTCTGATCACTGGGCTGAAGGCAAGCCAGAATGTCAAGGTCAGGTATTTCAATATGGTCTCTGCCGGACCTGATGTGAAGGCCGTGACTATGGCGAACCTTGATGATTATGTGCAGTCCCATCCTAAGGATGAGGTTTACGATGAAGAGAACAATTACCTGGACGGCATAACAGACTTAATGTACGAGCGTGCCGTAAAGTCCGTAGTAGGCGGAGGCAAAAGCTATTTTTACAGCTTTGACTTACTGCAGGTAGAACTGGAATACACGGACGGCAAGTGGCAGATAATCATGGATGATGAACTTAAGGCCGTTCTTAGCGGAGGTACGGACAATACAGGAACTTTCTGCGAAAATGCAAAGAGCGATGCACTGAGCGACGTGATATATATACCGAAGACTTATGTGGTTGCGGAGGAGGCACTCTGGGGGCCGGCACCGGACCAGGCGCTTTTTGGGAAGACTGACGATCCGGAGGAGGTACAGGCTGTTGTTGACTCTGCCTGGGAACTTCTGGGGGACCAGGAGCTGTCATGGAACCCTTCCATCAAGTTTGTGCGTGGTACATACATAAATTACTACTGTGACGATACTATACTGGCTATTACCTGGAGACAGCGCATAAACGGTGAATACTGTACCTGTGCTGAGGTAAAAATACTGGATCCGTCCCAGCTCCGCAGAAAGCTTTCCATGGATACCTTCGGTTCGCCGGTGGAACAGACCGCTTCTGCGTTATCACGCCAGGCCAATGCTGTCCTTGCTGTTAACGGCGATTATTATAAATACCGGGGAAACGGAATCTGTGTCTATCAGCGGGAACTGTGCAGGGCAGAACTCAGGACAACTGATACCTGCTATTTCAATACTGACGGTGAAATGCTTTTTACAAAGGCAGGACAGTTTAAGAATGCGGATGAGGTAAAGGAATACATTGAAGAAAACGATGTGCTTTTTGCGGTTTCCTTCGGCCCTGTCCTCATAGACGAAGGCGAGATACAGAATATCGGATACTATGCCCTTGGACAGGTCCATGAAGGGTATTCCAGGTCAGCAATAGGACAGATTGATGAACTGCATTACTTTATGATGAATATAAACCATACAAAGGCAACGCCGGATGGGGGCAGGATAGAAAGCATTGCCCAGTACATGTATGATTTCGGCTGCAAGAAAGCCTACGCCCTGGACGGCGGACAGACTGCCGAGCTTGTGATGAACGGATCGCCTGTAAATCCAGTGGACTGGTCAAGCGAGAGAATGGTAAGCGATATAATTTATTTTTCGACGGCTATTCCGGAAACAGCGGAAGAGGAATAAGTTTTAAGCGAATATGGAAAATGTTGCAATCTTCATAGGAAATACACAGATACGATGGAGCACACTGCTTGTGATATGTGCGGTGTTTGTGTGGTTTTCTGTTTCCTATTCCCTGCATGTTTCACACGGCGGAAAAAGATATGTAATGTTTGTGAGCCTGCCGTACATGGTTTTCTTCTCATTGCTTTTTGGAAGGGCAATCCATTGGTACAGCCATTCTGAACTGTATAAAAGTGCGGAGGATGCTTTTTATTCCTTATGGACCGGCAATTTTTCTTATGGTTCATACGATATGCCCGGAATCATTCTGGCTGCGCTTCTTACGGCTGTTCTCTGCGGAAGGCTTATAGGCTCCGGCGGGACAAGGAGGCTTTTGGATGCGTTCTCACCGGGACTTGCCCTTGGGATGGGAATAATTTACCTCGCGGACAGGTTTGGGACGGCTGCGCGGAGCAAGATGGTATTCAGCCTTTCGGAGCAGAACTGTATACCTCTGTTTGTGACCGAGGACGGCAACAGCGGATCATACCGTCTGGCAGTATATTTTGTGCTTTTTGCAGGACTCTTTGTTATTTTTTTACTGACATCAGTTTTTTACATAAGGCGTAATCCTGACTTTCTAACTATAGGCAGCTATAAGGGCTCTACCTTCATAATGTTCCTGCTGCTGCTTTCTGCCCTTGAGGTGGTATGCGACAGCATGCGCTATGACTCGTCGTATTTTAGGAGCAACGGATTCGTCAGCATAATCCAGGTGATTTCTGCGCTTTGCTTTTTAGCTGTGGTTATTTTTTACAGCATCCGGTCTGTAAAAGGCAACGGCTTTAAATTCTTCCATCCGATAATCTGGGTGTTTTTTGTGGCCGGTTTTGGCGGCGCGATATATATGGAGTACCTGGTGCAGAGGCATACGGACTGGTATGTGAAGTGCTATGTTATAATGAGCATCTGCTGTGTGGCGATGGCTCTTTGCGGCTATATCCTGCACCTGACTAACTGCGTTAATATAAAGAAAGATATACCGCAGGAGCAGGAGTGTATGGAGCTGCTGGCTGAAGGCGTTAGTGCAGCTATTGCTGAAATGGAAAAAGATGGCACGGCGCTTGAGCTTACGGCTACGGATGGTGCAGAAGGTACAGAGCCGCCTGCTGTTCATGCAGATTCAGAAAACGGGATCCCTGCGAATGAAAGCAGTGCACAGGAAAGTCTTGAGTCAGCGGATATGTCAGTCTTGCCTGTAGCGGAGCCGCTTTCCGGCACGAACGGTTCTGCCGCTGAGACTTCAGAGGCGGCCGTTAACGGATATGAAACTGAGTCCGGCCTGTCGGTAAGATACAATGTGCTTACAGCAGAGGAATTCCTGTTTTTGTGGAATTCCGTATGGACATCGGCACCTTCCCTTGAGCAGACACGGCTTGCTTTGGAGCATTCGCTTTTCAGGGTTTCTGTTTATGATGGCGAAGAGGCAGTTGCCATGGCAAGGGTGATAGGGGATCTTGGAATGTGCTATTATGTCAAAGATGTGATAGTAAGGCCTGAATACCAGGGCAGGAAAATAGGAAGCCTTCTGATAGACGAGATACTTAAATTCGTGCAGGCGTATGGCATTGAAGGAACAAAGATAGCTGTTGAATTATCTGCGCTGCCGGACAAAGTGCCTTTTTATGAAAAATTCGGATTTAAGTCAAATGAGGCAAAAAGGCTGCGGATAATGTACAAAGTAAAGGGTACGGAAGAATGACCATGGATAATGAGGTATTAAAAAATAAAATACATGAAAAAGTAGATGTCTGCGTCATAGGAGCAGGACATGCAGGATGCGAGGCCGCCCTTGCATGCAGCAGGAACGGACTGTCTACCGTGATATTTACCGTGAGCGTGGATTCCATCGCCCTGATGCCCTGCAACCCTAATGTAGGCGGTTCGTCAAAAGGACACCTTGTGAGGGAACTGGATGCCCTTGGCGGCGAGATGGGACGCAATATTGACAAGACTTTTATCCAGTCCAAGATGCTTAATGCGTCCAAAGGACCGGCTGTCCATTCGCTCAGGGCCCAGGCAGACAAGCAGGAATATACCAGGGCCATGCGTCGCGTGCTTGAGGAACAGGACAACCTGGTAATAAAGCAGGCGGAAGTATGCGAGATTGAAACGGAAGATAAAGACGGCACGAGCATTATCAGGGGGGTCAGGACTGCTACAGGCGCTTTTTATGAGTGCAGGGCGCTTATCATATGCAGCGGAACGTATCTTAAGGCAAGATGCCTTACAGGTGAGTCAATAGTGCATACCGGGCCTAACGGCCTTCAGCCGGCAAATTCACTTTCAGGATCATTGGAAGAACACGGCGTGGTGCTCAGAAGGTTTAAGACCGGCACGCCTGCCAGGATGGACGGACGGAGCCTTGACTACAGCAAGATGGAGCCGCAGCATGGAGATGAGAAGGTAGTGCCTTTTTCATTTTCTACGGATCCTGAATCCGTACAGATAAAGCAGGCGGACTGTTACCTGACATATACCAACGAAGAAACCCATAAGATTATAAGGGCAAATCTTGACCGTTCGCCGATCTATGCAGGCATTATAGAGGGAACAGGCCCCAGGTACTGTCCTTCCATAGAAGACAAGGTTGTTAAATTTGCTGACAAGGAGAGGCATCAGGTTTTTATAGAGCCGGAGGGCCTTCATACGAATGAGATGTACATAGGCGGAATGAGCTCATCGCTTCCGGAAGATGTGCAGCTGGAAATGTACAGGACCGTTCCGGGGCTTGAGCGCTGCAGGATGGTGCGCAACGCCTATGCCATAGAATATGACTGCCTGGCATCAGGACAGCTTAAGCTCTCATTGGAATTAAAATCCATAAAAGGCATTTTCTGTGCCGGTCAGTTCAACGGAAGCAGCGGTTATGAAGAGGCGGCTGCACAGGGCCTTATGGCAGGCATAAATGCAGTAAGAATGATCGAAGACAGGGAACCGCTGATTCTGGACCGCTCTGAAGCCTATATTGGTGTTTTAATTGATGATCTTGTTACTAAGGAAAATAGGGAGCCGTACCGCATGATGACATCCAGGGCTGAGTACAGGCTGCTGCTCAGGCAGGACAATGCAGACCTCAGGCTCAGGAAATACGGTTTTGAATCAGGTCTCATAAGCGCAGAACAGTATGAATATACTGAAAAGAAGCAGATGATAATAGAATCCGAAAAGCAGCGTATGTTTGATACTTATGTAGGGGCTGCCAGGAGCGTATGCGATGTACTGAACTCATTAGGTTCAGCTGATGTTAAGAAGAATACATCACTTGCAGAGCTTATATGCAGGCCTGAACTTGATTATGAGAAAGTATCTGCATTGGATAATGAAAGGGAAGAAATCTACAGGAAATTTGCGGCAGAAGTTTTCGGTGATACAGAAGAAGCCGACAGTATAGGTGAAGATACTGACAACCGGACACATTATGATGTGATCTCGGCAGAGTGCAGGGATAAGTTCTTTAAGGAAGTAAATGACCAGATAAATATTGAGGTAAAATACGAAGGCTATATAAAGCGCCAGAAACAGCAGGTAGAACACTTCAAAAAGATGGAGACCAGGCGCATTCCAGCTGATATCGATTATGATGCAGTCACAAGCCTCCGGCTCGAGGCAAGGCAGAAGCTTAAGGAATTCAGGCCGGAGAATTTAGGCCAGGCATCCCGGATAAGCGGTGTCAGTCCGGCGGATGTAAATGTGCTGCTGATATATCTTGAAAGCAGAAATTCGGCTAAAAGTAATTCGTAAAATTTTACAGGTACAGTTCATATAAAAAGGACTACTCATAAGTGAGCAGCCCTTTTTTGTTACACGAAATCTTTATGAGTACATGCGGTTAATTTTTTTACTGTCCCGCGTAGAAGATTCTCGCAATAGGTGAGTCCGCGCTTAGGATGACTGTCTTGTCCTTGCTTCCTTTCATGGAGGCTTTTAGTGCGTCCAGGGACCTTACAAAAGCATAGAATTCAGCCTTGTCAGGATCTGAATATGCATCGGAGAGGATCTGCATGTATTCGGCTTCGCCTTCTGCGACGAGTATCTCAGCCTGGGCAGATGCTGTTGACTTAAGGATTGATGTTTCCCTGTCAGTGGTGTTGATGATCATCTGGGCTTCTTCCTGGCCTTCAGCGGTATACTGTGCAGCGATGTTTTCTCTTTCGGAAATCATTCTGGTATATACGGCTTCCTTGTTGGATTCGGGAAGATCAAGCTTCTTTACGTCCACGGTATCGATTACTATGCCGTACTGTGTCTCTTTTGAATTGATCTGAGCCATTATGAGTTCTGTCAGCGACTTGATCTCAACTTTCTCGGGAGCGTCTACCGTTATGTCATTTGAGGAAACGCTTTCTTCATCAGTAGGCTCTGCCAGAGTGATGTCAAGCTTGCCGTCACGGGACTGGATGACCTCATTCTGTGTCATGGATGAAATGACCACCTTTGTTGCGTTGTATACTGTGGTATTGATCCTGGCCTCTGCGTTCTGTGTGGAACCGTTAAGAGACTGCACAAAGAGCAGGGGGTCTGTAATATGCCACAGTACATATGAATCAACGATCATTGTCTTTTTATCGGATGTGATGACATCTGATTCAGGAAGGTCGTATATAAGTAACTCATTGGGCAGGCGAGTTGCGCTGTCTATGATAGGCACCTTGAAGCTTAAGCCGGGCTCGGTAGTAACTCTTACGACTTCGCCGAAACGCCTGATGAGCTGGTACTCGTCAGGATAGGTAACTACTAGGGATGATTTGAGGATCAATAATAATACTAAACATACAAATGCAATTATGATTTTCGTTACGATGCCCTTAGCAACGTCATTTGCGTTTTTAACTTTTTCTACTTTCTTATTAGCGTTATCCATTATTATTCATTCTCCTTCTGTGCATTGATCAGGTCGTCTATGGTAGGAGAGCCGGAATTGTTTCCGCTGTCATAGAAACTGTCTAAGGGCAGCAGGGTCTGTACTTCGCCGTCAGCAGATTCTATGACAATCTTCATGCCGGGCAGAACTTCTTCCATTGTTTCATAGAACATACGCTGTCTGGTCATCTCGGGGAATTTCACATATTCATCATACTCGGCAAGGAATCTTGCAACCTGTCCGTTAGCTTCGTTTATGCGTTCCTGTTTCATTGCTTCCGCTTCCTGGATTATCCTGTCGGCTTCGGCGTTGGCAGCAGGGATCTGCTCGTTGCGGTACTTATTTGCGTTGTTTACCGCGGTTTCTTTTCCCTGCTTTGCGGTTTCAACGGCCTTGAATGCTTCGGAAATCTCAACTGTAGGGGGCTCGGCATCCTGCATGCTTATGGATACAAGCTGTATTCCCAAGTCATAGGTATCAAGCTTCTCGGTTATCATCGTAAAGATATTTGACTGTATCTCGTTCTTGCCGGTGGTAAGTACGGAGTCAACGGTATAGGAACCGATGGTGGTACGCACGCTGTTCTGAACGATGTTCTTAAGTATCAGTTCGGGATCCTGGGAGGCAAATACCTTCTTGGTGGGATCCGTGACACGGTATTCCACATAGAAATCAACGGTTATGAAGTTATAATCCGATGTGATCATCATGGAATCAGCCGTGGATGTATATTCCGGAGTGGAGCTGCCGTCAGCGTTATAGACATCCTGGGTAGTATAGCCTACATCAAAACCCTTGATTGTGGTATCTACCTTAATAACTTCCTGCACAAAGGGAATCCTGAAATGCAGTCCGGGTGTTGCTATGCCGGTGGGCTGTCCGAATGTGCATACTACGCCCTGCTGAGACTCTGATATGGTATAGATGCCTGAAAGGCAGGTTATAGCTATCACAAAGCAGACGAGTACAGCTATTACGATTGCGACTATCTTGCGTGTTTTCATTTCTTTCCTTTCTGCCGTATTTCATACGGCTTTGCATAGATGTTGCGTGCATACAGAGAACGGATTCATCTCATCGGATATGAAAGATTTACCGTAAGTCTGACACACAAAGGATAGGATAACAGAAAATCGCATTTTTTTGTATTATTTTTTATTCAACAGCCTTTGTATAGTGGAAAACGGGCTTTCTTTGTGATAAGATATTTAGGCGGATTGTGGAGTGCTAATTACAAAACAGCCCATGCTAATTATTATTTTATTAAAGGACAAAAAATCATGGCAGAAGAGATCATTAACAGCGAAGAAGAAAAAGAAGAGAAAAGATCCCGTAACTTTATCGAAGTAGAGATAGATAAGGATCTGGCAGAAGGTGTTTACGATACCGTACATACCAGGTTTCCGCCGGAACCAAACGGCTATCTTCATATAGGACATGCAAAGTCCATAATCTTAAACTACGGCCTTGCCAAGGAGTACGGCGGTAAGTTTAACATGCGTTTTGACGATACGAATCCCACCAAGGAAAAGCCGGAATTCGTAGAGGCCATAAAGGAAGATATCAAGTGGCTTGGTGCCGACTGGGAGGACAGGCTTTTCTTTGCATCTGACTATTTTGACCAGATGTATGAGGCTGCGGTTAAGCTTATAAAGAAGGGAAAAGCATATATTTCCGAGCTTTCTGCCGATGAGATAAAGGAATACAGAGGCACCCTTACAGAGGTGGGAAAGAATGATCCTAACAGGGACAGGAGCATAGAGGATAACCTTCGTCTCTTTGAGGAAATGAAGGATGGCAAGCATTCGGACGGAAGTCTTGTGCTCAGGGCAAAAATCGATATGTCCAGCCCTAATATCAATATGAGGGATCCCGTAATATACAGGGTGGCTCATATGACACATCACAACACCGGTGATAAGTGGTGCATTTATCCCATGTACGATTTTGCACATCCTATTGAAGATGCAATAGAGGGAATCACACATTCCATCTGTACCCTTGAGTTTGAGGACCACAGGCCTTTATATAACTGGGTTGTTGAAGAACTGGAATATCCTCATCCTCCCAGACAGATAGAATTCGCAAAGATGTATCTGACCGGAGTAGTCACCGGAAAGCGTTACATTAAGAAGCTGGTTGAGGATGGTGTAGTGGACGGCTGGGATGATCCCAGACTTGTGTCCGTAGCTGCACTCAGACGCAGGGGCTATACTCCCGAGTCCATCAGGAGATTCGTAGAGCTTTCCGGCGTGAGCAAGGCTAATTCATCATCCGATATGGCTATGCTTGAGTACTGCGTAAGAGAGGACTTAAAGCTTTCCAAGCCCAGGGTAATGGCTATACTTGATCCGGTTAAGCTTATAATCGATAACTATCCCGAGGGACAGACTGAGATGCTCACCGCAGTCAATAATCCGGAGAATGAGGCACTGGGAACCAGAGAGCTTCCTTTCGGACGTGAGCTTTACATTGAAAGAAACGACTTCATGGAAGAGCCTCCCAAGAAATATTACAGGCTTTTCCCTGGAAATGAAGTACGTCTTATGAATGCATATTTTGTAAAATGCACAGGCTGCGACAAGGATGAGAACGGAAACATTACCGCTGTTCACTGTACCTATGATCCTGAGACAAAGCAGGACGGCAGGGAAGTTGAACGCAAGGTAAAAGGCACCATCCACTGGGTAAATGCCTCTACGGCATTCCGGGCTAACGTAAGACTTTACGAGAGCCTTATCGAAGAGGGCAAAGAAGTCTATGACGAAGAGAACGGCAAGATGAACATAAACGAGAATTCTCTTACTGTTCTTAATGACTGCTACCTTGAGCCTTCGCTTAAGGATGCAAAAGCTTTTGAATCTTTCCAGTTTGTACGTAACGGCTTCTTTACGGTGGATTTCAGGGATTCAAAGGAAGGCGCACCGGTATTTAACAGGATAGTAGGGCTTAAGAGTTCATTTAAACTGCCTGTTTCATAATTTTATTAGCTTAATTTGCATAGGAGATAGGCTGCAAAAAGTGCGGCAGAAAAGAGGAAATATGGGCTTACTTGACGGATTAGGTGATCTCGGACTTGGAAATCTTGAAGGGGTTTCTCTCTTTGAGGACAAGAAAGAGGAAGATAATAAAAAAGAAGAAGTAAAGAAAGAGGAAGTTGTCATTAAGGAAGAGGATTTCCTTTATGATAAGACCTTTGAGTGTCCTGTATGCGGAAATAAATTCAAGCAGCGTATGATAAGGGCCGGAAAGGCAAAACTTGTTTCCCAGGACAGAGACTTAAGGCCTATGTATGAGCATATTGATGTGGCAAAGTATGATGTTATACTTTGCTCAAGCTGCGGATATGCCGTGCTTCCAAGGTTTTACGGCTCACTTCCCAAGACTTACAGGGATCTTATAAGAAAGAATATATCCACAAAGTTCACTAATCCCAACCTGTCCGGAAGTGTTATCACTTACGATCAGGCTCTTACCAGATATAAGATGGCATTACTCAATGCCGTTGTACGTCATGGCAAGAACAGTGAAAAAGCCTATATCTGCATGAAGACAGCATGGCTGCTCAGGAACATGCAGGATGACATTGAAAAAAAGAAAATCCCCGAAAGTGAAAAGCTTAAGGATCTGACATTATACCGGACGCAGGAGAAGGAGTACTTAAAGAATGCCAGGGAGGGATTTTTGAAAGCAAGGACAGAGGAGGTGCCTCCGTATGCGGCAGGCCCTGGCAGTGAAAAAGGACTGAATACAGCTACTCTGGATTATCTGATCGGTATACTTGGATTTGAAACAGAGACTGCAGAGGCTGAGTCTTACAGGATACTTCAGGAAGTGGTCAATTCCAGCCAGGCAACAAAGTTCCAAAAGGAAAACGCTTCGGACGTGATAGTGATTCTCAAGGAGAAAATACACAGCGAAGGATAGAATAAGGTAAAGCGATTTTGAATAAAAAAAACGATCGAAAGATCGTTTTTTTGTTGTTAGGTATTATTGTCTTTATTCAGGCAAGCCTGCGTGACTGTATCAGTCGTTAAAGAATTCTTCCTGTGTTGCGCCTTCAGCAGAATCAACATCGTCATCGTCATCAGATGCGTCATCGCTGTCCTCATCATCACTGTCGCTTTCGCTTTCTTCCGACTTGGAATCGAGGTTTACATAATCGCGGGAAACCACATCATCAAAGTCATCAAGGTCATCAAAATCATCGAGGTCATCAAGTGCGCTGTCTTTTGATTTCTTGTTAAGGAAATAGATTACTGCTGCGACGATTCCTGCAACAAGGCCTGCGATAACGAAAAATGTTAATACTTTCTTTGTCTTTTTTGACATGGTCAAAACTCCTTTCGTTTGTAGGATTATATAAGTTTAATTATTTTCTAAAAGAATACTTATATATTTTAATATAAAAAATGAAAAAATAAAAGGTTTTTTATCCTGATATACTTTAATTGTTTCCCGAGTTATGTTAATATATATCAGAATTTGGACGAGTCCGGATTGGAAAGGCTGTCTCAAAACGGGGGCATTTAATGAACGATAAGTTCTATACACTGAAAAAGGAAAAGCAGGACACAATGATAAACGGCGCAATGCAGATATTTGCATTGTGCGGATACAGGCACGCCAGCACGGATGATATGGTAAAGGCATCCGGCGTGAGCAAAGGACTGTGGTTCCATTATTTTGACACTAAAGCAGGGCTTTATTCCTTTGTTGCCGCATATGCTTTGAAATATGCAATGCTTGAGCTGTCTATGTGCAGCATTGAAGACGGCGAGGATTATTTTGATGTAAGGATCAAGTTCGAGGTCTGCAAGATGCGGATGATCGATAAATATCCATATATGCCGCTGTTCATATGTGAGGTATTAAGGGAAGAGGATCCTGATGTCGAGGATGATATAGCAGATGTCAGGGAACGTTATAACGATATGATGCAGGAGCTTTTGCTTAAGGCTGATTACAGGGCGCTGCGCAGATATGATGATTATTACCTGCTTACCGATATGCTGGACTATACCATGGATGCATTGCTGATGAACGGATATCATTCCGGCAGCTTTTCCAAGGAAGAGTATCTGTCCCAGGTAAAAAAGCATATGGATGCAATGAAGAAAGTGATTTATAAGGAATAAAGGATCACCAAGAATGAATAGCAAGACTGTAGCGTACATAATAAAAAGGATCATACTGGCTGTCGTAACCGTGTGGGTTGTTATCACGGTGACTTTTTTTGTTATGCATGCAGTACCAGGCGGGCCGTTTTTAGGTGAAAAAGCGATATCAGAGGCAGCTCAGAAGGCATTAGAGGCTAAATACGGGCTGGATAAACCTCTCTTTATCCAATATGTTACATACCTGAAAGATATAGTGACGCGGTTTGATTTCGGACCTTCACTGAAACAGCGGGGACGTACCGTTACCGATGTTATATTCGACGGAATGAAGACTTCTGCTTTTATCGGACTGATCGCTGCTGTCATAGCGCTTATTTCCGGAATTATACTGGGAGCCGTGGCAGCGCTGCGCAGGAATACCCTAATGGACAGGATAGTCATGGTGCTGACTACAGCCTTTGTCTCAATGCCGAGTTTTATAATGGGATCGCTGCTGCTCATACTGTTTACGGTCAAGTTTCATATTTTTCCGGCAAACGGAGCTGCGTCAGGAGGCCTTATACTTCCGATAATCACGCTATCCCTTTCTCCCATGGCTTATATTACGAGGCTTACCAGATCATCAATGCTGGATGTTCTTGGTCAGGACTATATCCGTACTGCCAAGGCAAAAGGCGTTCCTTATCTCAAAATAATCTTCGGGCACGCACTTAAGAATTCTCTGCTGCCCGTCATCACATATTTCGGTCCAATGCTTGCATATATAGTAACAGGCTCCCTGGTAGTGGAGCAGATATTTGCTGTGCCGGGCATAGGCCGGGCTTTTATAACAAGCATTACAGGTCGTGATTATCCCATGATAATGGGTACCACTATAATACTTGCAACACTGATCGTAATAATGAACCTGGTAAGCGACATCATGTACAAGATCGTGGATCCCAGGATTACTCTGGAGTAAAGATAAAAACTGATGGAAGAAAGCAGTAAGAAAAAATTGACCATGCATATTGATGTGGATGACCTTATTCCTGCAACAGATGAAGAGAAGGCGTATATTGTCAAGATGCGTCCGTCTACCACCTTTTTTAAGGACGGCGTAAAGAGGCTTATCAAGAATAAAGTCGCATTTGTAAGCTTTATCGTTATAGTCCTGATCACTCTTGCGGCCATATTCCTTCCAATGGTTTGGCCTTATTCCTATGACAGTATGCTGGGAAATGTACCGGGTCAGCCCATGGACTCTTCCTTTAACAATCTGAAGCCTTTTCAGTACAGTAATTCAGAAAAAGCATTGATAGATGCAGGGGAGAGCGTTTTCCCCCATGTGTTCGGAACGGACTCTGCAGGCCGTGATTATTTTATCCGTATCGTATATGGAACCCGTATATCACTGGCTGTAGGTTTCTTTGCAAGCCTTATAGTTCTTGTGATCGGCCTGACAGTGGGCGCTATATCAGGTTACTGTGGAGGCAAGGTGGATCTTTTCATAATGCGGGTGGTTGATATCATATACTCGCTGCCTGATATGCTTATGGTAATACTTCTTGCATCGGTGCTTAAGCTGGTGCTTGGGACTGCTATAGAAGGCACTATCCTTGAGGCCATAGGTTCCAATATCATAAGCCTCTTTATCGTATTCGGTATTCTTTACTGGGTTTCCATGGCGCGTCTCATAAGGGGACAGATGCTATCTCTCCGCGAGCAGGAATATGTGCTTGCAGCAAAGGCAGCCGGAGCAAAGGGCGGCTGGATCATAAGCCGTCATCTTCTGCCGAACTGTATGAGCGTTATCTTTATCTCTGTGGCACTGCAGATCCCCAGTGCGATATTTACGGAAAGTTATCTTTCGTTCATTGGTCTAGGTGTTAATGCGCCTATGCCGTCCCTTGGTTCGCTTGCGTCTGATGCTCTTAACGGCATCAGTTCATATCCCTATAGAATGGTCATACCTGCTATCGTGATCTCTCTGATCGTGCTGTCGCTTAATCTTTTCGGTGACGGACTGCGCGATGCGTTTGATCCGAAGCTCAATACTTAAAGGAGGAAAAACAGATGAGCATGCTTGAAGTAAGAGATCTGCATACCTCCTTCTTTACGGATGCCGGCGAGGTAAAAGCTGTCAATGGCGTGTCCTTTTTCCTTGATGAAGGCAAAGTGCTGGGAATAGTGGGCGAGTCAGGATCAGGTAAATCCGTGACTGCTTATTCCATAATGCAGATACTGGCAGGATCCGGAAAGATAGTTTCAGGTTCCATAAAATTCCGCGGTCAGGAGCTGGTTGATTCCGGTGAAAAAGTTATGAAGACCATTCGCGGAAATAAAATATCCATAATCTTCCAGGATCCCATGACCAGCTTAAATCCTACATACACCATAGGACATCAGCTGATGGAAGCTATTCTTCTGCATACTGACAGGAATAAAGAACAGGCAAGGGAAAGGGCTCTGGAGATGCTCCGACTGGTTAATGTTAATGAGCCGGAAAAGAGAATGAACCAGTATCCGTATGAGTTTTCCGGCGGTATGAGGCAGCGTGTGATGATTGCAATGGCTCTTGCGTGTGAGCCTGACATTCTGATTGCGGACGAGCCTACAACCGCATTGGATGTAACGATTCAGGCACAGATATTAGAGCTTATGAAATCGCTTCAGAAAGAACTGGGAATGGCTATCATTATGATCACCCATGACCTTGGTGTAGTGGCTCAGATGTGCGACGAAGTGATAGTAATGTATGCAGGCGCAATATGTGAGCAGGGAAGTGCTGATGAGATTTTTTACAATCCCTGCCATGAATATACCAAGGGACTCTTACGGTCAATACCTACGGCCGACGGCGGCAAGGAAAAGCTTAAGCCCATAACAGGTACGCCCATTGACCTTTTGAATATGCCTAAGGGCTGTGCCTTTGCGCCCCGATGTGACGCGGCTATGCGGATCTGCCTTAAGGAAAAGTGCGAACGCATGCAGATAAACGATCTTCATGCAGCAGCTTGCTGGATGAATGTAAAAAAAGATATGGAAGGCGGTGAGGCATAATGGCAGAAGAAAAAAAGCAGGATATGCCTCTCGTTGAGGTTAAGCACCTAAAACAGTATTTTGATATAAGCGAAGGATTTTTCAAATCCAGGCCCCTTAAGGCAGTGGATGATGTTTCTTTTACCATAAAGAAGGGTGAAACTTTAGGATTGGTAGGAGAGTCCGGCTGCGGAAAAACAACCGTAGGACGGACCATACTGCATCTTTATAAACCCACAGACGGCGAAATATGGTATGACGGTGTAAAAATAGGGGATAAGAAGAGTCTGGAGGACTTCAGAAAGAAAGCGACAATGGTTTTTCAGGATCCGTATTCTTCACTGAATCCCCGCATGACTGTGGCGGATATAATAGCTGAGCCTTTGGATATTCATAAGATGTACTCCTCAAGTAAGGAAAGGCGTGACCGTATACTTGAGCTGATGGAGTATGTGGGACTTAACAGCGAGCATGCATCACGCTATGCCCATGAGTTTTCCGGAGGTCAGAGACAGCGTATAGGAATAGCAAGGTCTTTGGCATTAAAGCCCGGATTCATAGTCTGCGACGAACCTGTATCTGCACTGGATGTTTCCATACAGGCTCAGGTTATAAATATGTTTGATGAGCTTCAGGAAAAGCTGGGACTTACTTATCTTTTCATAGCACATGACCTGCTGGTGGTGCGTCATATAAGCGACAGGATAGCGGTTATGTACCTTGGCAGGATGGTGGAGCTTGCGGATGCGGAAGAGATTTATGATCATCCGCTTCATCCTTATTCAAGGTCACTCATCTCAGCAGTTCCGATTCCGGATCCCAAGATTGCCAGAGAGAATAAAAGGATAGTGCTTTCCGGTGATATCCCCAGTCCTCTCAATGCGCCTTCAGGATGTCCTTTCAGGACCAGGTGTCCGCATGCGTGTGATAAGTGCGCTGAATCGATGCCTGAACTTAAGGATATGGGCGGCGGACATTTTGTGGCCTGCCATCTGGTTGAAGAAGGTAAGATCGGATAAGCTGCATCGCATATTATGGTTATTACCGCATTGAATGTTTCATTATGCGGATAATATACAGTTTAACGCCGCCTGAAGCGGCAGAAGGAGGAAAATTATGAAAAAAAGATTTTTGGCAATGGCTCTGACCGGCGTCATGGCTGTGACTGCCCTTACTGCCTGTGAGTCAACACCGGGCGGCAGTTCATCAGCAGACAGCTCGATCAACGTATGTATCGGCTCAGAACCTGATACTATCGATCCTGCACTTAATTCTGCAGTTGACGGCGCAACACTTCTTGTACACCTGTATTCCGGTCTTTCCAAGTGGGAGATGAACGACAGCGGTGTTCTTGAAATCGTACCCGATGCGGCCGTAGAGCTTCCTGAAGGTGTGGAGAATGCAGACGGTACCATAACCTACACATACACACTTCGTGACGGCCTCAAGTGGTCGGACGGACAGGATCTTAAGGCTTCTGATTTCGTATACGCATGGAACCGTGCGGCATCCGCAGAGCTTGCTGCCGACTACGGATATATGTTTGAGGTAGTTGACGGATATAACGAAGTTGCTGATGTAAATGAGGACGGCACACCTGCCAATCCTGATGCAAAGCTTAATGTACAGGCACCGGATGACAAGACTATCGTAGTTACACTCTATAATCCTGTATCATACTGGAATGAGCTTCTTGCTTTCCCTACGTATTTCCCTGTCCGTGAGGATGTGGTTTCCAACGAGGCGTGGGCAACAGATCCTTCCACATATGTATGCAACGGACCTTATAAGATGGCATCATGGGAGCACAACAGTCTGATCACTCTTGAAAAGAATGATTCCTTTGTCGATGCTGACCAGATAACAATGAATACCATTAATTTCTATCTTTCGGATGATCAGAACAATATGCTGACGAACTTCAAAAACGGTGATTGGCAGCTGATTGATGATATCCCCACAAATGAGATAGCCAGCGTGAAGTCAGAATTCAATGACCAGTTTGTTATTGCAGGCCAGCTTGGTACATACTATGTATGCTGGAATGTAAATGAGGATATCCTTCCTGCTGGAAGCCCTTATGCTGATGATGAGAATGCAAAGGCTGAGATCCGAAGGGCAGTAGGACTTCTCTTTGACCGTAACTATATCGTAAATGATGTGGCACAGGGTGGTGAGCTTCCTGCTTCTTCTTTCGTATCAATGGGACTTACGGATGCTGACGGCAGCCAGTTCTACAAGAATGTAGGCGTAAGTAGTGATTTCGATGGATATTACAATGTATCTGCTGATGCTTATACTGATAATTTCAACGAAGCTGTAGAGATCTTAAAGAAGTATTATACATATGATGAGACCTCAGGCAAGTTTACTGATTTCCCTGTACTTACATATATCTACAACACAAGTGAAGGCCATAAGGCTATAGGAGAGTATCTGCAGAATGCTATGGCAGGCATTGGTATCACAATGAACCTTGAGAACCAGGAGTGGGCTACATTCCTTAATACCCGTAAGGATGGTGCATATTCTATCGCACGTAACGGCTGGCTTGCTGACTACAACGATCCTATCTGCTTCTTAGATATGTGGACAACTGATTCCGGTAACAATGATGTACAGTTCGGCCGCGGTGACCATGCAGATGATGCTGTTTACAGCATTGACCTTACACCTTATGGTTTCGATACCAAGGTGGAGAACGGCACATGGGCTGAGACTTATGATGTGCTCATTTCATCCATTAAGTCCTGCACTGATAATGATAACCGTTACAAGATGATGCACGAGGCAGAGGATATGATCATGAGCACAGGTTGCATCTGCCCGCTGTATTTCTACACTGATATGTACCTGCTCTCCGACAAGGTAGACGGATTCTTCTCAAATCCTCTTGGATACAAGTATTTCATGTATACAACTATTAAATAAGTTTTAGTACACAGTTTTTCTGCACCCTTCGCAATATGCGAAGGGTGTTTTTTATTAATAAAAAATTGAAAAATTACGCTATATTCAGTAAACTATAGGTTATGAGAGAAGAACTGAAAAACTATGTCGAGAATACGGAAAAGATTCGAATGCTTACATCTGCCAAGCTTAAGGATATAGCGGCGGCAGATGATTATGGCATGGTTTTGCAGGATAACTATCTGCTCATAAGCAGGCTGGCGGCTGAAAACCGTGAGATTCTTTCAAAATGCTTTTATCCCTATCTTTCCCCGGATGCTGTACTTGATGATGATGTCATAGAGTCCCTTGGACAACTGGAAGATTCCCTTCAGGATTCGCTTAAGATCGATCATCTTGATCCTTTCATGCACGCAAAGCTTTCAGGCGTGATACTGGATCAGACTGAAAAGAAGAATTCTTCTGCTGATGACCTGATACTTCAGCTTGACCGTGAAGTCACATCATGTTATTTCATGGTATTTGTTACAAAAAAGATTTACAACAGACCGGATATTTCAGAGTATTACAGGCAGAGGGGGTTAAAGGCCGGAAAAAAGCTGCTGGAATTCCTGTCCCCTGAAAATTTTGATGCTTTGAATAAAGACAGCAGGCATATTGTTATAGTTAATTCCAGGTATACGACAGTGCTCTATGAAGGCAGGTATATGACCAGGGAGGAAAGGGATTGGCTGCTTGACAGGCTGTCAAAGTCCCTGGAACTGTCAGAGGATCCTTATTATCTGAGGGAAATGCCGGATTATGACTGGAAACTGCATGTTGAACGAATATATTACTATTTTGGGATTATTTTAGAGCATAATAATGAGGCTGGATTTGAAGCAGACCAGCTTAAGCAGATTTGCAGCCGAATGCGGGAGTTAGATAAATTATGGCAGGCAGACCAGCAGTGGTTTTCAACCCAAATGGATGAAAATATGCTGCAGTTTATGCTGTTGAGGGCAGAATACTTAAGCGGTGAGCTTACCGGAAGGGAATACCGGAACGAATTGCTTAAAATGTATGAATTGCGCAATGTCAGATCAGAGAAGAACTGGGAAGACATAGTTTTGTTCCTTTGGGTTCCCACGGATTTTATACTGTCATTAAAAAACGAACGCCTTTCTGAAAAGGACAAGTACTATATCGAACGTTTTTATCTAAACACCTTAGATTATGCCCATCAGTCGTCTGGGAGTCTTGTTAACAGTGATCTTTTAGACTGTCTTTCAAAACAGATGCTTGATTTTGTTGAAATTCCCGGTGGAAGGGGGTTTGAAAGCATGGGACTTGGATACCTTGCTGCTGTTCATACGCCCACATATGTTCATAGCATAATGGTCGGTCAGATTGCCCGGTGCCTTGCCGGACATCTCTTGAAAAAAGAAACACATCTTTTTGACGGTATAGTTAGCATGACCGGATCAGACAATCCCCAGGAGATACTTTCTTTTATCTATAACGCTGGGCTTTGTCATGATTTTGGCAAGATGATGCTTGCAGATACAATAACAGTATACGGGAGAAATCTTTTAGATGAGGAATATGATCTTTTAAAAGAACATTCGGAAATTGGGGCATACATGCTTGAAAAACATGCCACTACAGTAAAATATGCCAATGTGGCCCGTTATCACCATCTGTGGTATGACGGAAGCAATGGCTATCCCAAGGCGGATATTTCATCGCTTCCTGAAAAAGCTGTAATTGATATTATCGCCTGTGCAGACGGACTTGATGCAGCCACGGACAAGGTCGGCCGTTCTTACAGCAAGGGAAAGACTTTGGATGAGTTTACCGAAGAACTGAAGGCGGGGGCCGGGACTCGGTACGCACCTTATCTTGCAGAACTTTTGGAAGAAGACATAGTCCGCAAGGATGTTGAGTATCTTATGCAGCAGGGACGGCGTGACAGCTATTCAAGGGCGTACCAGAGGATTAGGGACTTTACGGAACAGAGCATTCTCTACGGTGAGAATCTATGATGAAAGCGGAAATTCTTAAAAATGAATTAGATGCCTATGTGCAGCGTATCAGGAAGATACGTTTGCTTTCTGTTGCCCATCCTTCGGGCGTTGGTACAGGTGAAGGATACAGCAGGGAACTTAAGCTTAAATCAAAAGAAATAGGTGTACTTGCAAATGACAACAAGCGGATGTTAAAAAATGTTTTATATCCGCTTCTTGAAAATACTTCAATTTTAAAGGCTGATATACAGGATGTTCTCGGTGAATTCTGTGATTACCTTCTGAAGCCATGGCCACAGGAAGAGTTGGATCTTTCACTCCTTTATCTTGTTTCGGAAAAGTTATATAAGGATGCCGTCAAGAAAAAAGATGATGACATGATAATCAGGTGGGGAAGGGTGTACATATATGCCTGCTATAACAATATGACACGGGCAAACCGTGTTGTTACTAACCGGAACATTACGGAATCATTCCAGAGAAACGGCCTGCGGGCAGCAAGACGACTGTTAGCTTATCTCGATAAGAACCGCTTCCTTACACTTGCGAATATTGAAAGCCGTTCTAAAGTCCTGATCATAGCGAATTTTTATACAGCTCTTTATGACAGCTTTTTTATGACGGGAGAAAAGGTTAATGAGGAGCGGCTTTCGGCTATGGAAAGATTTCTTGTCATAGCCGATGATCCTTTTTACCGGGATGCGGTTCCTAAATTTAACTGGAACAGGCAGAAAATAAGATGCCTTGAAAATATCGGACAGCTGACGGAAAACGGAAACTCATGGAATATGACCAAAGAACAGTGCGTACGCATTGCCAGACATATGGATGAGCTGGTGGAGTTGTGGAGCGAGGATCCTATAGGAAACGAGGAACATCTTCCGCGTTTTCATATGGAACTTCTGCAGCTTAGAAATTATTTTTTCAGCGGAAGGATTTGGACTGAAAATTACAGAAAGTCGCTGGTTGACCTTTATACAAAATGGGGCGATACGAAGTATGATATGTACTCGGTAATGGCAAATATATTAGTTCCTACCGAATATCTTTCAACTGTATGTCCAGAAGATACTGATGAAGAACTGCTGGAACAGCTGCGTGAATTTTATTTCCAGATATGCAATTATATAATGCAGTCTAACGGTGATGAAGCATATTCATGTATGCTTGATTATCTGTGCATGTTTCTTAGTGCGTTTATACAGATTCCGGGAGAATTTGATTTTGAACAGATGGGGCTGCGCTGTCTTGCTGCCCTGCATCCGCCCACCTATGTCCATAGTATGCAGGTGGCTGTTCTGTCACGCTGTATCTGTGAACATATGATAAGGCGTTCTCCGGAACTTTTTATAGGAATATGCGGCTGCAACAATGTGAGGGATGTGGCGACCAATGAGGGATACATACTTTCCCATGTCTATCATGCCGCAATCTGTCATGATTTTGGCAAGATCAGTGTAATAGATACCATTTCAACCTATGGCAGGGATCTGGTGGAGCAGGAAAAACTTCTTCTAAGGGAACATGCCGGAATGGGAAGCAGGTGGCTGGCTAAATATGGTTCAACAAGGGAATATGCGGATATTGCATTAAAACATCACATATGGCATGACAACAAAAAGGGATATCCCATTCTTTCTGATAACGAGGATAACGGCAATATTCTCGTAAAGATTGTCACTGTTGCAGATTGTCTCGATGCTTCTACAGATAGGATAGGAAGAAGCTATAAGCGTACACATACTACAGATGGGCTGATAGCTGATCTTAAGAAAGGCAGCGGTACCCATTATATGCCTGAAGTGGTATCTGTTCTTGAACTTGCTGAAGTAAGAGAGGATATTGATTTCTTGCTTCAAAGAGGCAGGGAGGATCACTACAGAAATGCTTATCTTTTGCTGCGTACTATGCAGGAAAGCGTAATGCAGGATTTCGATACGCGCCTAAAAGATGTGGTGCTTAGGACGGTGCGCATCAGGCAGCTATCAAACCCTCAGATAGACGAGGTCGGGGTGGCATCGGGCTATGGTGACCTGCTCAGGCAGCATTTCAAAGAGATAGGAATGTTAGCTGGAGAGAATCGTAAGATACTGGAACTGACACTTTATCCCATGCTTGAGGATGAGAGAAGCTATGATCCGGAAACTGCAGCTAGTTTGAGGCAGTTCTGTAATGAGCTTTTAAATGGTCAGGATCTTTCTGATTATGACCAGAGCCTGGTATATCTTATATCCAGGAGGCTGCTTAAGGATGCAAGGGAAAAGCAGGATAGTGCAGAGCTTGTAAGGCAGCTTGATATACACATATCTTCTTGTTATGAGATGATGCATCAGGCTAAGCGAATGAAAACTGCCGAGGAACTGATAAAAAGATATAGGGAAGAAGGCATTGATGCAGCGAAAGAGATCTGGGGATTTCTCGATAAGGAAAAATTTGCTGCCCTTGATAAGGAATGCAAGGAGCTGGTACTTATCAATTCCAGGTATGCTGTTTTTATGTATGAAACAGATCTTTCGCCGGAGGCTAACGAAATCTTTATTTCTAGATTAAAGGAGGCTTTCTATCTTTCAAAAGACCGGTTTTATAGGGAACAGGCGCCGGAATATGACTGGGAGTATCATCAGCTGCGCAGTCTTGAATACATCGGCCAGTCTACAGAGTGTGGAAATCCCAGAGGGATAACAGAAGAGCAGGGACTGGAGATCGTAGATCTGCTGGAAGAGATGCGCGCTATCTGGGGACAAAATCCTGAAAAAAACTGTGAAACCCTTCCTGAAGCCAGCGTCAGGCTTCTTATCATAAGAAACCGTTATCGAGCCGGACTTGTAAGCCTTTCGGAATACCGGAAGGAACTTCTGTATATTTTTTATACCTGGCGACGTTTTGATTATGATTTTGATTCTGTTATTCCGAATATCCAGGTACCAGCTGAATATGTTATCAGTTTTGAGGGACAGCGCGATCTTTCTGAAACTGACATGAAAAATCTGGATTCAGTTTATCAGTGGGTTATCGCCTATGTATTTAAGGCTTCGAATGCCGGTGCTTACTCGCTGATGCTGGAATATTTTTCGGAGCTTATATATCATTTTGTGGAAATACCCGGCAAAACTGATTTTCTTAAGATGGGACTCTACAGTATGGCGGCTATACATCCGCCTACATATGTCCATTCCATGCTTGTCGGAAAACTGTCTTTATGCCTGTGTAAACATATGCTTAGGCTCAAGCCGAGGGCCTTCATCGGTGTCTGTGGCTGTAAAAAAGAAGCAGATGTGGAGTGGAGGGAAGCTCAGATACAGAAGTTCTGCTACAATGCCGCAATCTGTCATGACTTTGGAAAGATTCCTATGATAGATACCATATTTGTATATGGCAGGAAGCTTTTGGACCATGAATTTGAGCTTTTAAAGCATCACCCCAGCGTAGGCTCTTTGCTTCTTGAAAGCCATGAATCTACAAAGGAATATGCTGATGTTGCAAAGGGGCATCATAAATGGTACGACAACAGCAAGGGGTATCCGGGGGATTTTGATACTTCATCATCACCCTATAAGATAATCATAGACATTGTAGCAGCAGCGGACTGCCTGGATGCGGCTACAGATACCGTCGGCAGAAGTTATGCTGTGGGAAAACGTCCGTCAGATATCATCCGTGAGATACAGGAAGGTGCCGGTACCAGATACTCGCCTGTCATAGCAGAATGCCTTAATGATGAAAAACTTAGACTTGAGATTGTCCATATACTTGAGCATGTACGCGGTGAAAACTACGAGAATACCTTCTATCTGCTGCAGGACATGCTTGATAACGGCAGGAATGATTATGCGGATGTAAAGCAGGAGGATAAAGAGACTGACCACCTGCTTTCTGCGCTTGATAAAATGCTGACAGAGGAAGAAAGATACCTTCATGCTTACAGGCTTGTAAGTTTTGACAGGCAGACAATCTGCCCTGAAGAAGGAATAGAGGATGCCGGCGAGGTTGCGACGGCACTGACCGGAGCTGCTTACCGCGTGCGTAAGAGGGATGAGTTCATACAGACCGTTGGCAAGCTTTACCTTAAATATCCTCAGCTTGATGATGCGGATGGTATGCTTGTCAGGAGGCTTTACAAGGACTATCTGCGTGATAAGAACATCACGGCAGAGGATATGGAAAAATATGATGCGGCAAATAAGAATGCATGGAATGCATGGATAAAGGCAAGACGGGAAAATAAATTTGTTTTGTATGCTGATGCACTTGAACATAGGATTCAGCTAGACATAGAAAGGACAAGCCACTGGGAGGTTGAGGCCATACCGAAGGCAAAATGTGTCTATGACAGGATGCTGGATGAGTACGAAGCGGGAATGACTACCGAGATCCTTGATAAGCTGTTTGATGAATGCAGGGACCGTATATTTAACATTATGGAAAAAATCCATGACCGTGAGGCGAAGGTCTGTACTGATTTCCTGAATATAAGGGTAACAGATGAACAGCAGACAGAGATTACGGAATATCTTCTGGACTTGATGGAGTTTGACAGGACACGGGGAACATGGTCTCTTACCACGCATCCTTTTACCGACAGGATAGGAAAGGATGATACCAGGATAACCACCCATTTTGAGCCGGACAATTTCCTCTCCAATATATATACCGTGATACATGAGTGTGGGCATGCTCTTTTTGAACAGCTGCAGCCTTCGGAGGATTATAAACATCATATCGAGGATATGAAGACCATGGGACAGCATGAGTCTGTGTCGCGTTTTTATGAGAATATCATAGGACGGTCTGAGGCTTTCATACATCTGATATATCCGAAGGTTTGTGAAGTGTTCCCTGATGTTATGAAGGATGTAAGCGAAGATGATCTTTATGCTGCCGTTAATCATGTACAGCCGTCCCTGATACGTACTGATGCCGACGAGCTTACATATACGCTTCATATTATGATACGCTATGAGCTGGAGCGGGAGCTGGCTGCCGGAAAAGTAACTGTATCAGAACTGCCGGAAAAGTGGGCTGAAAAATATGAAAGGTATCTCGGTGTCAGGCCGGATGATGACCTTACGGGCGTGCTTCAGGATGTGCACTGGACCGACTGCCTGGGTTATTTCCCGACGTACGCATTGGGTAATTTTTACGGTGGAATGTATTTAAGCAGAATGCAGGAAGATTTCGATCCCTTTGAGTCGCTGTCGGGACATGGCTTCAAAAAGATAAACAGCTGGATGGCAGAACATGTATTTGCTAAAGCCAACCGCATGGATCCTGCTGAATGGATAAAGGATATTACGGGGCGGGAACTGACCGCAGAGGATTATCTTGATTATCTTGAGAAAAAGTATCTGGAACAGTAAGTTTATTCGCAATACTGCCTTGATTTAGTCTTGCACGCGGTTTTTCGATATGATAAAATCACGCTTGTATCTGTTGCGGTACGCGTTTTTATCATGTTTATCGCAATGTATTTAGGAAAGCAACAAAGGAGAGACTCCCATGGTTAAAGCAGCAGTTTTGGGATACGGAACAGTAGGAAGCGGCGTTGTGCAGGTCATAGAGGAAAATTCTGATGTGATCGCAGCGCATGGCGTTGATATGCATGTAAAATATATTCTGGATCTGAGGGATTTCCCCGGAGACAAATATGAAAGCCTTGTCACACATGATTTTGAAGACATCATTAAAGATGATGAAGTCAAGGTTGTATGTGAGGCTATGGGCGGCGTAGAGCCTGCATTTACATTCTCAAAGAGGGCACTGGAGGCTGGCAAAAGTGTCTGCACTTCCAATAAAGAGCTTGTAGCAGCTAAGGGTGCAGAGCTTATGCGGATTGCAAAGGAAAACAATGCAAATTACCTTTTTGAGGCAAGCGTTGGCGGCGGCATTCCTATTATAAGAACACTAAATGATGCTCTTACAGCAGAACGTATAGAAAGTATCAAGGGCATACTCAACGGTACAACAAACTACATCTTAACCAAGATGGAACGTGAGGGTGCTGATTTTGATGCTGTATTAAAGGAAGCACAGGACAAGGGCTATGCAGAGAGAAATCCCGAAGCTGATGTTGAAGGACATGATGCATGCAGAAAGATGGCAATCCTTGTATCCCTTGTATCACACAAGAGAGCTAACTGGGAGCAGATAAAGACAGAAGGTATAACAAAGATCACCCCTGTTGATTTCAAGTATGCACATAAGCTGGGACGCACCATAAAGCTGATCGCAATGTGCCAGAAGACCGATAAGGGCTTTTATGCAATAGTTTCACCCAGGATGATAGATAAGGATGATCCCATAAACTGTGCACAGGATGTATTTAATGCAGTACTTGTGCATTCTGATATGCTGGATGATTCCTTATATTACGGAAGAGGAGCCGGAAAGCTTCCTACCGCATCTGCAGTTGTAGGTGATGCTGTAGAGCTGGCAAAGCATGTTGGCGAGCATTTCAGCGCCGGATGGTCTGAAGAAGCTGAAGAGCTTGTTGATATAAACAATGTTGAGTTTTCATATTTCGTAAGGCTTGGCGGAAGCTTTGCTGACAGAAGGGATGAGCTCACTGCAGCTTTCGGTGAGGTAAGCGAAGTTGATGCAGGAGTCGAAGGCGAGTTTGGCGTAATAACCAAGCCGGTAAGCGAGGGCAGCTTTAAGCCTGCTTACGATAAGCTTGCCGACGTAAAGGGTTATATTAGACTCGGCTGATTTTAGACAGGTTTCGGAACGGTATTCATGCTTACGGGCATAAATTATATACAGCCATAAAATACGGCATAGGAGGAAAAGATGCTGATCGTAAAGAAGTTCGGCGGAACATCGGTGGCAAATAAGGAACGTATCTACAATGTCTGCCGCAGATGTATCGAAGATTACAAAAAGGGAAACAGTATAGTGGTTGTTCTTTCCGCAATGGGAAAGATGACGGATGTGCTTATCGAACAAGCTAAGGACATTAACCCCAATCCGTCCAGAAGAGAAATGGACATGCTCCTCACAACGGGTGAGCAGACATCTGTTGCTCTTGCTGCAATGGCATTTGATGCTTTAGGAGTACCTGCTGTATCTCTTAATGCTTTCCAGGTGGCAATGCATACAACATCCACTTACTCAAATGCAAGACTTAAGAGGATCGATACCGAGCGTATCACTCATGAGCTTGACCAGAAGAAGATCGTTATCGTTACCGGTTTCCAGGGCATAAATAAATACGGCGATTATACAACCCTTGGACGCGGAGGCTCTGATACAACCGCTGTTGCGCTTGCTGCAGCGCTCAAGGCTGATGCCTGCGAGATCTATACTGACGTTGACGGCGTTTATACCGCTGATCCGAGAGTAGTCAAGAATGCAAGAAAGCTTGACGAGATAACATATGATGAGATGCTCGATCTGGCAACCCTGGGTGCAGGTGTGCTTCACAACAGATCGGTTGAGCTTGCAAAGAAATACGGCGTGCAGCTTGTGGTACGCTCCAGTCTTACAAATGAAGAAGGAACAGTCGTTAAGGAGGAAGTAAAAGTGGAGAGAATGTTGATCAGCGGTGTTGCATCGGATAAGAATTGTGCAAAGATTTCCGTTATAGGTTTGAGCGATAAGCCGGGTGCTGCTTTCAGGCTTTTTGATGCACTTGCCCAGGCTAACATTAATGTAGATATGATACTTCAGTCTGTTGGCCGTGACGGCGAGCAGGATATCGCATTTACCGTTGTTGGTGATTATGCTGATGATGCAATGAAGGTTATCGAGGACAGCAAGAAGCGCATCGGATATGAGAAGTTAAGCCTTGAGACCGGTGTTGCAAAGGTTTCAGTTGTAGGTGCCGGCATGATGAGCAACCCCGGTGTTGCTGCTAAGATGTTTGAGTGCCTCTACAATTCAAATATCAACATCAAGATGATCTCTACTTCTGAGATCCGCGTAACTGTTCTTATTGATGAGAAGGAAGTTGATAAGGCTATGAATGCGGCTCATGAGATCTTCGGACTGGATGAGGCGTAAACCGCTTCTGCTTTTTAGAAAAAAATTTGAGTATATGAAAACCGCGGTTCATAGGGACTGCGGTTTTTTATGCACGGTTCGAGCAGGGAAAAAGATTGTGCTTTGCATTAGTCAAGCATAAAGCCCGCACCGCTTAAAAAAATGATTATTGAAGAAATATATACTAAAAAGGCGAACAGAACAATGAGTTAGATAGTTAATTTAACGATATGAGTCAAAAAGAATAAAATAATTAAAAAATATTTCAAAAAAGTGTTGACAATTTATTTTATTGTGGTAGTATATAGATAACAACAACAGAGAGTTGTTGATAACATATAAAGAGAAAGGCGGAACAATTGCACTGATGATGAAACTGGTCAGATCAGCAAAGTTGTCAAGGATCACTTAGAATAGGAGGTACGGACCGCCCAAGCATTAAGTAAAGTATCTTAGGTGTTCATCCCTGAAGAAATGTAGAGAACACCCTGTGACGAGAAAGCAGGAACAACTCGATAGAATGACGGGATATATCCGGGAGGTACAGGAGTCGAAGAGAGCAAGCTTATTTAAGGTTCATCAAAGGGGAAAGCGGTGAGTTGAAAAAGTATCATCGCAGTTTAAAGAACAAAGATGGAGGATGATAGGCAGGGCGAATTCGATAGCAGGTCAATTGAATAAGGTTGAGTCCTCGAAGTAAATTCGGTGAAAGGACAAAGGATTCTCAATCAGGAGGTAAAGTCCATTGGACATTGAGTCACAGTAAGAGCCCTTGCAGATCGTAAACAGATGATTTGTAAGGGCTCTTATTTTTGAGTTTTTGATGGGTTACAGAAAAATTTTATGTATACTTGAATATAAGTATGGCAGACGGAAAACTACTATGATATAATTATGCTTGTTTTTCTTAAATTGTAATAATTTTGAGAGTAAACAGATAAGGGAGACTGAATGTTTTATGCCGGCGGGCGTGGGCAGTATCGGATATAGAATAAGAGTAAAACTATGAAAAAGAACAATAAAAAAACTACATCGGAATCACGCAGAAAAATCAGGCGCAGACGCCAGATGAGAAATCAGGTGCTGGCATATCTGCTCCTTGTTGTAATAATGTTTTGCATCGGGCTTGGCGGATATTACGGCGTAAGAAAGCTGGCTGATTTTTTCAATGAAAAGCGTGCTGAAACTGAAGCGAGGATTTCAGAAAATCTGGCAACCACACCTTCAGTATCTGAAGAGGAGGCTATTATTTCCACGCCTGACAATATAGACGTTGTTTCTGAAGATTCAGTTCCGGAAGATGCGCCGGAGGAATCTTCTGTGGATCCTGATATTCTGGCTGCTATAGAGTCCATGAGTGTTGAAGAAAAAGCCGGTGCGCTTATAATGACTACACCTGAGGCTCTTACCGGAGTAACTGCTGCAACACAGGCTGGGGAAGGCACTAAGGCTGCACTTGAAAAATATCCGGTAGGCATTTTGATCTATGACAAGGACAACTGGGTTGATTCTGAACAGTTTAAGACTCTTATTTCTAAAACAAAGGATATATATGCTGAGGTATATGCGTCTGAAAATGAGCTGAGGGGCCTGCTTGTGGCTGTCAAGGAAGACGGAAGCGCAAATAAAACTGTTGCTCTGGATGCGGAGATAAGTTCAGGGCCGGAACTTGGATCGTCCGGTGATAATACCAATGCATATCAGGCTTACCTTGCCATTGGCTCAGCATTGAATGAATATAATATTGATATGGATATAGCACCTTTATGCGATGTTGCCGTGGACGGCTCGTATGAGGCCAAAGCATCTTTTGGATCTGATGCTGATATCGTGGCATCCATGGCTGGTTCAGCAGTGTCGGGGCTTTCAGATCAGAATATAGTTTCGTGCATTTATACTTTCCCTGGACAGGGGGCTTTAAGCTCTGCACCTAAGGGTGGGATGACAGAAATAGGCAAAACGCTGGATGAACTTCGGGAGTTTGATTACAAACCCTTTGAATCTGCTGTAAACGAGGGGGCAGGAGCAATCATGGTGGGCAATCTTGCAGTAAGTGATTCAGACGGAAATTCCGTGCCGGCATATATATCAGAATCGCTTATCAATGATGATATACGCGGTCAGCTTGGCTTTGCAGGGGTGATAATTACGGATGACCTGGCTGTTATTGCGAAGGATGCTGAGTTTTCCCAGCAGGAGGCTGCTCTGAGGGCGATAAACGCTGGCGCAGATATGGTTTATGTAAGTTCTGATTTTGAGACAACATACCAGTACCTGATGGATTCCATAAATGACGGAGCCATTACGGAAGAACGGCTTAATGATGCATTGGTTCATATTTATACTATGAAGAAAAATGCTCTTTAATAAAGAATTCATTACGTTTTTGACTGCTTAAAAAATTTTGAAAAAATCAAAAAAGTGTTTGACAAATATAGATGCTTGTAGTATTATATCTTTGTTGGCGTAAGTCACAGAGATGCGATAGTGGTGCAGTTGGTAGCACGCGACCTTGCCAAGGTTGAGCTCGCGGGTTCGAGTCCCGTCTATCGCTCGAAAAGCTCCGATACAATGTCGGAGCTTTTTTATTCATAATTTATTTGTTTTAACGGTGATTATTTTTATTTTCATTAACAGGATTGCAAAGAATGAAAGAAATTATAAAAAAGTATTATGATCTGCTGACCGTAGCACTTCTTTCTATATATATTCTTTTTTTCTACGGCGATAAAACGCCTGTTATGTTCAATGATTCCCAGGGGTACATTGACCTTGCTGTTTTTCGCTCGCCGTTATATCCGCTCTGGCTATTTTTTTTCAGAAAGACAGCGGGGGCTGATTACCTTCAGACTGTTATTTTTGCCCAGAGCATACTTGCTCTGCTGTCAGTATTGCTCCTCTTATATATAATGAAATTTCTGTTCGGATATAAATCCTGGTTAACTTTTGTATTGTGGCCTTTTGTTATTTATCCTTATGTAGCAGGGCTAACGGACGGTGTGCTGTACAACAGGACAGTCCTTACCGAAGGCTTAAGCTATCCCTTGTTTTATCTGTATATGGCTTTTTTCCTGTATGCGCTTGTTAGAAAGAGTGGGATGTTTCTGCTTTTTTCGTTTATGTTATCCGGGCTTATGATGGTGCTTCGCGGCCAGATGCGTGAGACTCTGGTCTTTAGCCTCCTTCTTGGTATATATCTTTTGGCAGTATCGCTGGTTGAAAAAAAGAAAACGGCCGATAGCGGGGAGTCTTCGAAGAAAAATAAACCCGTCCGGTTGGCGGCTATCATACTGGCCGGAGCACTGTTTGCTGTGATCTTTTCCAAATCTTTTAATTATGTATATACGACAGCTGTTCACGGCGAGAGTTACGAACCGGAATTCGAGAACACAAGCATGATGATAAATTTTCTGTACTGCGCTGATGAAAATGATTCAGAGCTGTTTAAAGATGATGAGGATTATGATTTTATCAGAATGGCATTTGATAAGACTTTTGAAAGCGGATATATATATGAAAACAGGGGAACAACCCTTGCTGAACGCAATGACCATCTCATGGATGCCAATCTTTATTTAAAACTGCATATGTTCATTCCGGATGCGGAGGACTATTATGGTGCAAAAGGACTGACAGATGTGCAGGTATATAAAAAATATGAAGAAATCGCCGGAAAAATGGAAAAAGAGCTTGTCCCCAGGCATTTATTCCAATGGCTTGGCGGATTCTTTTCGCTGTTCTTCTATGGAACTGCAAGCGCTGTATTTTTCAGGCTGTCAGTATTTACTTCGTTATGCTATTTCATTGCATACGCTTTGATGCTTTCAGCAATAATACTAGCGGTTTTTTGTTTTATAAAGAAAAGAGCTATGGATGCTGCCGAGTTTATGGCCGGCATGTGCATTATGGCGACAGGGAACCTTGCTGTGTGCTGCGCGGCTATCGGCGCGACAGAAAGGTATCTGTCATATACCTGGGGGCTGTTCTATGTGGCAGGGATCATTCTGATCTATAGTCTTATATTCAGAAAGAATAAAAAAGCAGACTAGGGCCGTCTTCAATTTCATTGTTTCGTCAAATTATCTATATAAAAGCTTTTTTCTTTGTGCTTTTTAGTTAGTTCTTATCTTGAAAGATAAAAAAATTATGTTATCCTAACATATGTTGCGGATTGTATCCGCTGGACCGACAATAAAATATGAGAGGATACCCGGGATGATCACTAAAACAATTCTTGTAGAAAAAGATATGGATATGGACATTATTCCTTATCTGGTTCAGTCGGCTTGCCATTATGACTGCTCTTTAAAGATCAGCGAAGGCAACAAAGAAATCAATATGAAAAGCATCATGGGAATGACCGTTCTTAATTTAAAGAAGGGTACCAGCTTTGAACTTACAGCTGACGGTACAGACGAGATCAGGGCTGTGAATGAAATCTCAGGCTGTTTCGAGGAATAAATCTTGAAGTCGCATCAGCTTACTCAGAAGGATATCGACAAGATAAAGGCTGAGATAGAATACCGCAAACTGGAACTCAGGCCGGAACTTATAGAAGCGGTTAAGGTTGCCAGGGAGCAGGGGGACTTGAGCGAGAATTTTGAATATTATGCGGCCAAGCGTGAGAAGAACAAAAACGAAAGCCGTATAAGATCACTGGAAAGGATGCTTAAGTTTTCAGTAGTAATAAATGAAGAGTCCGCAGGCGGCGGTGCAGGCATCGGTGATAAGATAAAGATAAGCTTTGATGCGGACGGTTTTACTGATGAATATACGCTGGTGACCACGGTAGGAACGGACACACTGAACAACTGCATCAGCATAGAGTCGCCTTTAGGCAGGGCTTTGAGGGGACATAGCGCAGGCGATAATGTGAAAGTAAAACTGGAAGACGGAAGCAGCTTTGGCGTAACCGTGATAGAAATAAATAAATGAGTTGATACGGCGCTATACAGCGTCGTATTTTTGTGCAGAAAAATATATCTGTTGCATGGATGAGTCTGGGCGGTTTTCTTATAGCGCTGCAGAAACCGGACTCCTGCACGAATTGTAGTAAAATAATTTTTTTGAATATATAGAGCCGCGGCAGGTAAACATAACAATATATAGAGGTTGACATATTGTTACAAAAAAAGTATCATAATTGTTACAAACTGTTAAGAATGTGTTAAGAAGATAACAAGATTTGCATTGACTATATAGTTCAATGCGCTGCCCTTCCAAGCGTGAAGGCAAGAGAGGATATTAGATTTATGAAAAAGTTTGTAACGATAAAAATGCTTGCGTGCTATACAGCGTTAACGGCGCTGATACTGGCTGTATGTTTTGCGTATACGCCCTCGCAGGCGGTTGCTGCCGGGGCTGATGCCGGCATGTATTATGAAGTTATTGCGAATGCGTGCATAAGAGAAAAGCCTGATAAGAGCTCGAGGCAGATTGGCACTGCAAAAAAGGGATCAGTTGTGCTTATGCTTGATGTTAAGGCTGATCCGGATTATTCCATGGTATCTTTTGACGGAGAAACGGGGTATATCTTTACCGGATGCATAAAGGCTGCAGAGAAGGACGCACCGGCGGGCGGCACAAAGACTATGCTTGGCGGGAATCCTGCAACAGGCACAAAGGTTATGACTGCGTCGGATGCTTGGGTTATCGCAAAGGAAAAGGGGCTGACGAAATTTGAAGCGCCGGTTAAATTTGTTATGACATCATCAGATGCATGGTCAGTAGCTAATGAAAAAGGATTGACTGTTATGGTCTCTATGGAGCCTGCGGCTCAAACAAGTTCGGCACCTTCTCGCAAGGCTGGGCTCGGTGCATTATCCGCGCTAATGGGAGCTGGTGCCGGGATCAATCTGGACAGCATGGTTTACCAGGAGGATTCTTCGGCTGAAACTGAAACTCCTAAGGCTCAGTCAGCAGAGACAGCGCACATAAACGAGGTAGTATACAGGACTGCGCGTTATGTCAAGATGTACGAAAAGCCTGACAGCAAGTCGGATGTTATGATGTCAATACCTGAAGGCATGATAATACTCGTGTTCGGCAGCGGCGAGGGCGAATATTGCCGTATCGCATACAATGGAAAAAGCGGATATATTAAAACTGATGCAATTACTGATAATACCAAGGACGTAAATGCGGGTGGCGGAGAGCTGTTTGAGGTAACTGCGTATTGCCCGTGCCGTATTTGCTGCCAGAAATACAGCAATGAACTTAATGGCGGTGAACCTCATACTGCTACCGGAACTGTTCCGGAAGCCGGAAGGACCATAGCTGTTGATCCCACAGTCATTCCCTACGGTTCGGTTGTGGAGATTGAAGGGCTGGGAACTTTTATCGCAGAGGACTGTGGCGGAAAGATTAAGGAAAACCATATCGATGTTTACTTTGACACTCACGAAGAGGCTAAAGCATTTGGCAAAAAGATGCTGCATGTGATAGTAGTTCAGTAATAGAAAACTTGTTTTTAACGGATAGGGCATTTGCAGAAATTTGCAGATGCCTTTTTTGTAAAAACGTGTAATTTAGGACATTATTTTTCTTCAAATTACTTTACTATTTTTACTCTGTATAATATAATATTTAACGAGTGCATTACTTGGTTAGTGCGCCGTCAGATATGAATCATAGAAATATGGGGGTACGTGACATGAAGGTTTGCGCAAAATGCGGAAACAAACTTGGCAAGCATGATAAGTTTTGCGGCAAATGCGGATCATCGGAGATTACCGAGACCAAATCAACTTCTCTTTTCGGGATAATCGATTTCGGGCCAAAACAGAAGAAGTGCATATATTGTGGAACTACGCTTGAAGGTAAAGCGAAGTTCTGTTTTGCTTGCGGAAAACCGACGGAGGGCGGGGTTTCCTTGTCTTTCCTTGATGAAAATAAGAATGCTCCAGCACCTGAAGGTGCCGGCCTTGATTTTGAAAACGGCGGTGATCAAGGAGCGGATGCCTCTGCGGAAACTATGCAGGCTGCTGATGGAAATGCTGCACCCGCACCGGAAGCTCCGAAGGCGGATGTGCCGGAATTAGATTTTTTGAAGTCGGCAGAAGATTTTTCGTCGTCACTAGGCGGCGGTGCGAATACCGGTGTTACCCAGAACCCGGCCAGCCATCTTGCCGGTGAAAGAAAGGAACAGAAAAAAGACGATTATGTGCAGCCGGCAGCCGCTGCATGGAGTATACCCCAGCCGGGATCTGCCGGCTCTGTTGTCGGCGCACCTGTATCTCAGCCTGTTGATCAGGAAGGTGTGACACAGGATAATTACTCAGGCGGCGTTGTTGCTCCTGCTCCTGTTCCGGCTGCTCCGGTTCCTTCTCCCGTTCAGTCGGCGCCTGTAGCGCCTTCTGCTCCGCAGCAAAAACCCATAAGCGATATGGAAGCTGCACGCAGAGCACTTAAGGAAGAAGAAGAGAGGCGCGAGCAGGAAGAAATCAGAAAGCGCAAGGAAGCTGAAGCGGCAAGAAAAGCTGAAGAGGAGCGCAGACGGGCAGAGGAAGAAGCTGCCAAGAAGGATGAAGAAGAGAGAAAAGCCGCAGAAGAAGCAGAAAGAAAAGCGGCTGAGGAAAAGCGTCTTGCAGAGGAAGAAGCTGTAAGGAAGGCTGAAGAAGAAAGAAAGGCTGCTGAAGAGGCTGCCAGAAAGGCAGAGGAAGAACGCCTTGCCGTAGAAGAGGCTGCTAGAAAGGCTGAAGAGGAAAGAAAGCGTGTAGCTGAAGAGGCTGCCAAGAAGGCTGAAGAGGCAAAGCGCCTTGCAGAGGAAGCTGCCAAGAAGGCTGAAGAAGAGAGAAAGCGCGTAGAGGAAGAAGCTGCACGCAGGGAAGAAGAAGCCAGAAGGCGTGCTGAAGAGGAGGCCGCCAGGAAGGCTGAAGAAGAAAGAAAACGTGCTGAAGAAGAAGCAGCAAGACAGGCTAAGGTTGAGGAAGAACGTAAGGCTCTTGAGGATCTGTTAAAGACTGCCAATGAGAGTGCTAAGTCTGCATTGAAAGATTGGGAAAAGGGAACGATAACTTCCATTAACGAGCTGGAAGTTGCACTGGACAGCTTCAAGGAGTACGAATCCAAGACTGGCGAAAAAGTATCTGACAGTGAGGACAATGAGACATTCCTTAAGCTTGAGGATGTGCTTGGCGTTCATTATTATGATGAGAGAGCCTACAAGCTTGGCGTGCCTTTGGTAAAGGATGCGGCATTACACGGAAAGTCTCTGTCAGCAATCAGGTATTCAGACTGGGTTATCAGGAACCGAAGTGAAGTACCCGATAAGGAAGGGCTTATGGTCGAGCTGCTTTCCAAAGCACTTGAGGATCCTGAGGTCATCAACAATAAACAGGAATTTATTAAAGCACAGCTTTTCCTTGCTAAGGTTTACAGAGAGGGTCTGACGGTAAAGAAAGACATGCAGATGGCTTTCAAGTATTATAAGGCCTGCGCTGATGAGGATGCTCCTTTGGGCGTTGCCATGGTGGGACAGTGTCTTCTGTACGGAGACGGTGTAAAGCGTGATCCGAAAGAAGCCTTCGTATGGAATTCCAAGGGCGCAGAGCTTGGTCAGGAGCGCAGTATCAGAAATATCGCCCTTGCGTATGACTATGGTACAGGCGTAAAGAGGGATCCGCTGAAGGCTGTCGAATGGTATAAGAAGGTACTTGAAATCTCTGCAACCGACCGCTTTGCCAAGTACAGGATAGCATATTGTCTTGCGAATGTTGACAGTGTATTTGGGTTCAAGCCTACGATTGAGATGTATAAGGAAGCTAATGTATATGCGCAGGAAGCGCTGGATGAAGGCGAAAAGGATGCCGAGGTTGTTATCGGTTTCCTGAAGACCCGTCCCGTAAATGGCCTGCCTAATTATAACGAGGCTTATGCACATTTTGCCAAGGCTGCAAACCACGGCAACGAGAAGGCGAAAGAGTGGCTTGCACGCTTTGAAAAGAAGGGCAATGGCAGCTACACTATCAGAAACTGATTAAAAATATAAAAAAGTGGGGTTGACATACCCCGCTTTTTTTGTGATAATAACACTCGCGTCAAATGATGCATGGGTGTCCATAGCTCAGCTGGATAGAGCAACGGCCTTCTAAGCCGTGGGTCGGGGGTTCGAATCCCTTTGGGCACGTTTAGATAGCCCCCTTTCCTGTTTGTTATGGTGGGTATAGCGTAGTTGGTTAACGCGCCAGATTGTGGTTCTGGAGACCGAGGGTTCGAGTCCCTCTACCCACCCTTTTGGGCTATCGCCAAGCGGTAAGGCACAGGGTTTTGATCCCTGCATTCGCTGGTTCGAATCCAGCTAGCCCAGCTAATAATGATTAATCAGAGTCGTAGAGTGGTATAAAGCCTGTTCTACGATTTTTTTATAAAAACGTTTCATTAAAATTTTGTAAAGTACATTATCTTAAAATTGGGAGTAATTTTTTGAAAAGGCGAAATTCAGGAATATTATTCGTGCTGGCTGCTATGGCACTCTTATTATCCGGATGCTCAAAGGACGGTGACGCGGCTTATAAAGAAGGCGTAAACGCCCTTACGGTCCAGGAATATGATTTAGCTATTGAAAAGCTTCAGGAGGCCTATGACGCCGGCAGCAACAGGGAAAGGACTATGAGGGCGCTTGGCCTGGCTTATATGGGCGAAGAGCGTTACAGCGAGGCTGTTCTGGCTTTTGAGGAGGCACTGAAGGAGGCTGGCACTTCTACCGGGGAGCTTGAGTGCGACATTAACTACTACATGGCGGTGTCTTTGTCTAAGCTTGGTGAGTATGATGAGGCTATTTCAAGGCTGGATTCTGTCATAGCCCTCCGTCCGGCGGACAGGCAGGCTTTGGTTCAGAGAGGGCAGCTGGAGCTTTATCTTGGCGACAAAGAGACTGCGAAGGCTGATTTTGACAAAGCTGTTGCGGTAAAAAAAAGCGATGCAGGTATTTACATTGATATTTATGATGCTTACGTGAAGCGGGGGATGGAGAGCGAAGGGGCAGAGTACCTGAGCGCGGCCAAAAATGCCGATTCAGGAAAGCTTAACGATCTTGATAAAGGGCGTCTGTGCTTCTATACCGGCGATTACGAGGGGGCCTGCAATTACCTTGAGTATGCCAGGAGCACGCAGCAGTCGGGTCCTGAGCTTATAGGACTTTTAGGACGATGCTACTGCCTTCGGGAAAAATACGAAAATGCGACTGCCATTTATTTGGGCTATCTGGAGGAAAATCCGGATCCAACTATCTACAACGAACTAGGACTGTGCTATGTCACGGAAGGAGACTATGCGTCTGCGGCGGAGGCATTTCATAACGGCAGCGAGATCAAGGAAAAGAATACCTATATGCAAATACTTAAGCATAATGAGATTGTGTGCCTGGAATATATGGGCGAGTATGAGCAGGCGGCAGCTCTTGCAGCTGAATACATTGATACATATGGCGATGAGGGGGGGCTTATGTCCAAGGAATACGATTTCCTTTATACCAGATAAGGGTTTCATACTTTTTTAGAACTTCAGTGCAAACACAAGATATAGTTTTGTATACAAAAAATATGCAATATATCTTGTGTTTTTATATTGACATAAAATTTTTGCTTTGATAGAATACATTTACACAGTCAAGTTCTTGGTTGTTATGTAAACAATCTAAATAGTCATAATCCAACAAGATGCAGACAGTGACAAAGCTAAATTAAAGCAAAAATTAAGAATCAGGGGTTAAAATTGCGCAAAAACAGCGATTTTGCCTCAAAAACGAATCAAAAAGGGGAAGGAAGGAACAAGAGGGATGTTCACAGTTATCAAGAGGGACGGAGAAAAAGCAGATTTTATGTTAACTAAGATCGGTGATGCTATACGCAAGGCGTTTGAGGCTACCGAGATGGTGTATAACAATGACATAATTGATATGCTTTCTCTCAAAGTGACAGCTGATTTCCAGAGTAAGGTTCAGGACGGCTGCATTCATGTGGAACAGATTCAGGACAGTGTTGAAAATGTATTGGAGACTTCAGGATATGCCGCTGTAGCAAAGGCATTCATCCTCTATCGTAAGCAGCATGAAAAAATGCGTGAGATGAAGTCTACCATACTTGACTATAAGGATGTTGTAAACAGCTATGTAAAGGTTGAAGACTGGCGTGTTAAGGAAAATTCCACAGTTACCTATTCCGTAGGCGGACTTATCCTTTCTAACTCAGGTGCGGTTACCGCCAATTACTGGCTCTCCGAGATCTATGATGAGGAGATCGCAAACGCTCATAGAAATGCCGACATCCACATTCACGATCTCTCAATGCTTACAGGATACTGTGCAGGCTGGTCATTAAAGCAGCTTATCCAGGAAGGCTTAGGAGGAATCCCCGGCAAGATAACTTCCGCTCCCGCTGCACACCTCTCCGTACTCTGCAACCAGATGGTTAACTTCCTTGGCATCATGCAGAATGAGTGGGCAGGTGCACAGGCATTTTCTTCCTTCGATACATACCTTGCTCCTTTTGTAAAGGTTGACAACTTAAGCTATAAAGAAACAAAGAAGTGCATAGAGACTTTCATCTATGGCGTAAATACACCCAGCCGCTGGGGAACACAGGCTCCTTTCTCAAATATCACTCTTGACTGGACTGTTCCTGCCGACCTTGCCGAGCTTCCTGCAATTGTAGGCGGCAAAGAGATGGATTTTTGCTATAAGGACTGCAAGACAGAGATGGACATGGTAAACCGTGCTTTCCTTGAGGTAATGATCGAGGGGGATGCAAACGGCCGCGGTTTCCAGTATCCCATTCCTACATACTCGATTACCAGCGATTTTGACTGGTCAGATACCGAGAACAACCGCCTGCTTTTCGAGATGGCTGCAAAATACGGTACACCGTACTTCTCAAACTACATCAACTCCGACATGGAGCCCAGCGATGTCCGTTCAATGTGCTGCCGTCTGCGTCTTGACTTAAGAGAGCTCAGAAAGAAATCCGGCGGATACTTCGGTTCCGGAGAGAGCACAGGATCCGTAGGCGTTGTAACCATCAATATGCCCAGGATCGCATATCTGTCAAATAATAAGAGTGATTTCTACAAGAAGCTCGACAGACTTATGGATATTGCAGCAAGAAGCCTTAAGGTAAAGAGAGGTGTTATCACCAGACTTCTTCAGGAGGGTCTGTATCCTTACACAAAGAGATATCTGGGAAGCTTCGACAATCACTTCTCAACCATAGGTCTTGTGGGCATGAACGAAGTTGGTCTTAACGCCAATTGGCTCCACGCTGACATGACTGATGAAAGGACCCAGAAATTCACAAAAGAAGTTCTTAATCATATGAGAGAAAGACTTTCCGATTATCAGGAGCAGTACGGTGATCTTTACAACCTTGAAGCTACACCTGCTGAGAGTACATCATATCGTCTGGCTAAGCATGATAAGGCTAAATGGCCTTCAATTAAGACCGCAGGTAAGGACGGAGAAGTTCCTTACTATACCAACAGCTCACATATGCCTGTAGGTTTTACTGCAGATATCTTTGATGCCCTGGATGTTCAGGATGAGCTGCAGACACTTTATACATCAGGAACCGTATTCCATGCATTCCTTGGTGAAAAGCTTCCCGACTGGAAGGCTGCCGCTACACTGGTAAGGACCATCGCTCAGAATTACAAGCTTCCTTACTACACAATATCACCGGTATATTCAATCTGTGCTGACCACGGATATATAAAGGGCGAGGAGGAGACATGTCCTCACTGCGGTAAGAAGACTGAGGTATATTCCAGAATCACCGGATATTACAGACCTGTACAGAACTGGAATGACGGAAAGCTTCAGGAATATGCTGACAGAGTAAATTATGATATAGCACATTCCACACTGAAGAGACCTCATTCAGCTGTTGTAACTATGAGTGACATCTTCGATGAAGAAGCTGATGTGACAGTGAGCAAGCCCGAAGAGATCAAGTATCTTTTCACAACAAAGACCTGTCCTAACTGCAAGCTGGTAAAGGAATACCTGAACAATGTGGATTATATGCTTGTGGATGCCGAGGAAAATCCTGAACTTGCACAGAAGTACAAGATCCGCCAGGCTCCTACGTTGGTAGTTATCAACGGTGACGAGGTGACAAAGTATGCCAATGCTTCGAATATCAAGAAGTATGCCGAGAATTGCGCACTGACAAGCGTGTAAGTGAAAGCTGAAAAGCCTTTTGGGGAGGATAAATGAAAAAGGAACGGGGCGGAGAGATTTCCGCTCCGTTTTCTTTTGGTCACGGGGGAGTTTCTGTGGCGAAAAAAGCCGGGTTATGTTAAAATAAAAACTGTATGAGTATTAAATTTTATTCAAAGGAGTAATCTGTATGATCTCAAAACTTGCAGCAAAGATAAAAGAAACTTCACCTATAGTTGTAGGACTTGATCCGCAGCTTAAATTTCTTCCGGATCCTCTGTTACAGGCATCTTTTAAAGAGTTCGGTGAGAATCCGGAGGGTGTTTGTGATGCTATTTTCAATTTCAATAGGCGAATCGTGGATGCGGTCTGTGACCTGGTGCCTGCCGTAAAGCCTCAGATAGCAATGTATGAAGTATTCGGTATCCACGGACTTATTGCTTTCGATAAGACAGTAAAGTACTGCAAGGAAAAGGGACTCATAGTTATCGGTGATATAAAGAGAGGCGATATAGGCTCTACATCCGGAGCATATGCACAGGGACATCTCGGTCATGTGACCATTGGCGGAAAGGATTACAGGGGCTTTGAAGAGGATTTTGCTACGGTTAATCCGTATCTTGGAAGCGACGGAGTAAAGCCTTTTATAGATGTGTGCAAGGCTGAGGACAAGGGAATATTCGTGCTTGTTAAAACTTCGAATCCTTCCAGCGGCGAATTGCAGGACAGGGTGACTGACGGAAGGCCTATATATGAATGGGTCGGAGAAATGGTAGCAAAATGGGGCGAGGACTGCATGGACGGTGACTACAGTAATGTGGGTGCCGTAGTTGGGGCAACTTACCCTGAAATGGGCAAGGTACTTCGTAAGATCATGCCTAAGAGTTTCATTCTGGTGCCCGGATATGGTGCCCAGGGCGGAAAAGGTGCAGATCTGGTACATTTCTTCAACGAAGACGGCTTGGGTGCGATCATTAATTCTTCAAGGGGAATAATTGCCGCATACAAGGAAGAAAAGTATGCAAAGTTTGGGGCCGAGCATTTCGAAGAAGCCTCCAGAACTGCCGTGCTGGATATGAAAGCGGACATCGAATCAGCTTTAGGATGACAGCTGCTATAGCTTTACACGGTTTTGTTCTTATGATAGACTAATTGAGCTGTGGCATAAATGCCATGGCATTCTGCAAGGCGAATTTTCGGACAGTATATTGTGATTTGAATGAAATTTTAATTGCAATTTTATATTGAGTATTAATTGAATCGATTATGGAGGTTTCCAATGGAAGCATATAAGCAGGAATTCATAGATTTCATGGTAGAGAGCCAGGTACTTAAGTTTGGCGATTTCACATTAAAGAGCGGCAGGAAGTCTCCGTTTTTTATGAATGCAGGAGCCTATGTTACAGGAGCACAGTTAAAAAGGCTGGGACAGTATTATGCCAAGGCAATAAATGCTGCTTTCGGTCTGGATTTTGATGTGCTTTTCGGACCTGCATACAAGGGCATCCCTCTTGCGGTAGCAACAGCTATCGCTATAGATGAGCTTTACGGAAAAGAAGTAAGGTATTGTGCCAACCGTAAGGAGATAAAGGATCACGGTGATACCGGAATTCTCCTGGGTTCGGGACTTAAGGACGGCGACAGGGTGGTAATGATAGAAGATGTCACCACTTCCGGCAAGTCCATAGACGAGACATATCCTATATTGAGTGCACAGGCAGATCTCGATATAAAAGGTCTCGTAGTTTCTTTGGACAGAATGGAAAAGGGAAAGGGTGAAGGTTCTGCGCTTGCAGAGGTGGGCGAGAAGTATTCCCTTCAGACTACGGCTATCGTTACTATGGCAGATGTTACCGAATACCTTTACAACAAAGAAACTGCAAACGGCGTCATCATTGATGATGATATCAAGAAACGAATCGACGAGTACTACGCACAGTATGGTGCAAAAAAGTAAGGAACAGCATTAAGATAAGTTCTGTTCCCAGAAAATGCCGTTTTTATGCGGCTGTTCAGAAGGAGATGAGGCATGGAAGAGAAGGTCTATAAACTCATGAAGAATTCAGGCGGGCTTACGCTTGCCCTGGGTATAGTCAGCATTGTGGTAGGCGTTACCACGGGGGTATTTTTAATAATTACCGGTGCAAAGCTTATCAGCGGTAAAAAAGACCTGATGTTTTAATAATGAGTCTTCTTGATAAGTACAAATTCAGCAACAAAACACATCCGCTTTTAGGGATCATGTCCTTTTTACTGGGTGTGATATCTGTCGGTGCGTTTGTTGCGGCTATTGCCTTGAGTGTCAGGGCCGGCGGCGAAGTGGCAGTGCAGTATGTACTGGCTGTCATACTTGGAACCGTTATGTCTGTGGCCGGGGTAGTTCTGGGGATCATTGCCAGAAGGAAAAGAGAGTGTTATTACCTGTTTCCCAATATGGGGATAGCGCTTAACGGACTTATGATAGTTGTAATCTGGATAATGATCACGGAAGGGATTATTGCAGGATGAGTGAAGATATTATAGTGGACAGCGGACTTTTGGCTGAAAGGTTTGAGCTGGCCTGCGGACGGCTCAGCCAGTTATGCGGCAGTGACGTTAAGGGCTCAGAAATAAAGCCAGAAGTTTCGGCAGATCATGATTTAGTTCAGAACAGAAAAGCGTGGCTGGATTTTTTTTCATGCCAGGCGTCTTTTCTTTTGTTTCTGAAAGATGTTTATGATCATATATGTGCCGATCCGGAAGATAAGGCTTTTCTTATAGAGATCAATAAAAGGCTCTATGAAGATGTGCTTCCCGATAATTATCACTCCTCATATACAGATCCCGTGAATGCCGGCAATATTTTCGGGGAAGAAGCCGGACAGGTGGTTTCGCTTATTGCAGCTGAGATGCGTGCAGCCATACCTTCTGTTTTTGAAGCTGACGCAGAAGGTCTGCTTATCAGAATGGAACTGCTTCT
>JAGBLN010000001.1 GCA_017635395.1 Lachnospiraceae bacterium | reverse complement strand
GAGATATCCCACCCATAAGGGTATAAGACCCCTGAAAGACTATCAGGTTGATAGGGCATGAGTGTAAGTGCAGTAATGCATTCAGCGGAGTGTCACTAATAGGTCGATGGCTTGTCCTGATTAAAGGTTTGCTGTTCAGCTCAAAAGAGTTGAACAAAGTGATTGGTTCGAGATTGATATGGAATTCTGTGTTCGGTTTTCAATGTACTTGAGGCTCATAACTTGCGCCAGGGGATGCTCGGCGCAGAGGCGCCTTCGCAAGGCGCAAGTAATGAGCTACAAAGAATTTTCTTCGAAAATTCTTTTGGGCAGGTTAAACAGTTTTAGCCGTTTGTGTGTACATTGAAAGATCAATAATCCTCGATAGCTCAATGGTAGAGCACGCGGCTGTTAACCGCGGGGTTGTTGGTTCGAGCCCAACTCGGGGAGCGAGGCTTAAAACAAGCAAAGCTTGTTTTAAGCTGGAAGTTTCGCAGAGCGAAACTTCCGGGCTTGTGGGAAATTTGTTATAGGTTTTGCCAAGCAAGTTTTCAGGGCTTATGGGAGGCCTATAAAAAATACCCGTAATATGGCTCCGTGGTCAAGCGGTTAAGACATCGCCCTTTCACGGCGGTAACACGGGTTCGATTCCCGTCGGAGTCACGAGACTCAAAATGATCTTCGATCATTTTGAGTTACGAAGAATTTGCAAAGCAAATTCTTCAAGACTAGTGCAAAGCTCAGTAGGGCGCTTTCGCAAAGCGCAAGTAATTGAGCTCGAAGAATTTTCTTCGAAAATTCTTCAACGATTGTGGAAGTTTTAGTAATATGCCGATGTGGCTCAATTGGCAGAGCAGCTGATTTGTAATCAGCAGGTTATCGGTTCGAGTCCGATCATCGGCTTTCCTAAACAAAAAGGAAGAATGGATCTTTAGCTCAGTTGGTTAGAGCAACCGGCTCATAACCGGTCGGTCCTGGGTTCGAGTCCCCGAAGATCCACTAGGTAGTGTCCCTAATAGGTTGAAAAACTTATCTAGGAATGCTATTATTTTATAAGTGATAATGGCCTAGTGGCTCAGTTGGTTAGAGCGCCGCCCTGTCACGGCGGAGGTCGTCGGTTCGAGTCCGATCTGGGTCGCGTGGCTGAAAACAAGCAAGGCTTGTTTTCAGCTGGAAGTTTCGCAGAGCGAAACTTCAGGGCTTGAGCAAGATATGGGGATGCTCGCGGTATGAACCGCTCGCAAACTGCCCGTAGTGGGCACAGAGATTTTTGCAAGCAAAAATCTCTCGGGCTTGTGCAGTACAGAAATTTGCCGAAGCAAATTCTTCCGGGCTTGTGCAAAGCCGTTATAAAATTTTATACCCAGAAATGATATGGAAGTTTAGCTCAGCTGGGAGAGCATCTGCCTTACAAGCAGAGGGTCACAGGTTCGAGCCCTGTAACTTCCACTGGGAGCAGTTCTTTGATGATTCGGACTGCTCCTATATTTTTAGAAATAGTTTGTCAGCCGGCGTGGCGGAACTGGCAGACGCGCGGGACTTAAAATCCCGTGATAGCAATATCGTACCGGTTCAATTCCGGTCGCCGGCAGTAATTGGGTGTCGTGGTTCTCATGTTTCATGGGGGCTGCGGCATTTTTATTATGTTTTTTGCAATGCAATGAAACGGATAATGTGCAATAATTTAGTAGCGAATGGACGACGCGAGGTAAATTGAAAGGATTGAAAACTATGAGTAAAGTTAGGCGGGCACAGGATAAGGATATAGCGGCTATACTGGGGCTTCTGGTCCAGGTTAATATGGTTCATCATAATGGCAGGCCTGACATTTTTAAAGGCCCGACTACAAAGTATAGCGAGGCAGAGCTTAAGGAGATTATTGCATGTGACAATACTCCGGTATTTGTTTTTGAGGATGATAACGGGGAGATCCTGGGGCATGCTTTCTGCGTGCATAAGCAGGAAATAGGCAGTAATCTTCTGACTGACATAAAGACGCTTTACATAGATGATATTTGCGTGGATGAAAGGGCAAGGGGAAAGCATGTGGGTAGCCTTTTATTCGAGGCAGTCTCAGAATATGCGAAAAAAGAAGGCTGTTATAACATCACTTTGAATGTGTGGAGCTGCAATCCGGATGCCGTAAAATTCTACGAGGCAATGGGACTTATTCCACAGAAAATAGGGATGGAGCTGATACTGTGAGTAGATGCCTTATACTCCCTGTTTCAGCTCTTCTATGAGCTTGTGGTACTCATCCATGACTTCCCTGTGGTGCTCTGTAATATAATCGATATCTGAGCCCTTAGCGGCGAATTCCAGGGACTTTGCGTGCTCTGAGAGATCTTTTGCACCGATATTAAGGGATGTGCTCTTTAAGGCGTGTACGGCAATCTCGTAGTTCTTCCAGTCTTTTGCATCGAAGTATCCGTCCAGCTCATTTGGTGTCTCCCATATGAGATACTCATCTATCATTTCCAGAAGCAGTTCTTCGTCTTCCATGCAGTATGTGAAGGCAAGTTCTATATCGAGGGTAGGGAAGCGTTCTTCAAGTGTCTTTTCGCTGTTATCGTTTTCAGCCTGTATGTCAGAACTCTTATCTTCATCGTTAGATGCGTCTGATACGGTTGTTGTTTCCTTTTCATCATTGACGGAATCCTCGACTGATCCGGACTCAGGCATATTAGGTGACTCATCCATATTGGCACTATCATTGAGGAAATCACTTTTTTCAGTATTGGCCGGTGCTAATTCTTTCTTGGCCGGTTCGGAAACGGTTGCTATATCAGACCCCACTTCACAGGGAACATATTTAAAGAATACATCAAGAATTTCCTTTTCCTGGATAGGTTTGGTTATGTAGTCTGAAAAGCCGGCGTTTATATACATTTCTTTTGCTCCGACTATGGCATTGGCCGTAAGGGCGATGACAGGGGTATCCTGGTTAGGATGAGTGTCGTCAGCATTGAGGGCTTTCAGCGTTGCCATGCCGTCCAAACCTGGCATCATATGGTCGAGGAATACTATGTCATATTTCTTCTCGTGCATCAGTTTGAGGCATTCTTCACCGCCGCCTGCGATATCTATGGTAGCAAGAGTGGAGCTGAGCAGTCCCTGGGCTACGCGCAGGTTCATGCGCACATCATCTACCAGCAGAACCTTGGCAGAAGGTGCAACACGGTTCTCGCTGATCTTCTCTTCTTGCTGGATGTATGCACGGTATTTTTCGTCGAAGGATCCCATCTTATGGGTACTTGCCACGCCCTGTTTAAGTATGACTGTGAAGACGGAACCTACGCCGTATTCACTATGTACCTGGATCTCGCCACCCATAAGTTCTATAAGCTTTTTAGTAAGGCTGAGACCAAGGCCGGTTCCTTCAATGTTGCGGTTCTTTTCTACATCGACACGGGTAAAGTTCTGGAAGAGTTTTTCAAGGTTTTCTTCCTTAATTCCTATGCCGGTATCCTTGACTTCGATCCTAAGGACGACATCCTTTTCGTCCTGCTCTGCAGCGCTCATGCGCAGGAGTACGCTGCCTTTTTCCGTATATTTTACGGCGTTGGAAAGAATGTTGTTGATGATCTGGCGGACATGGACTTCATCACCGTAGAGTATGGCGGGAAGTGATTCCTCTATTTCAAGGTTGAGTGTAAGATTTTTTTCCAGCGCCCTGATGAAGTTCATGTTGTAGCAGTCGTTGAGTATGGAGAAGAGGTCGTACTCAACCGGCACGATCTCCATCTTTCCGGACTCGATTTTGGAGATGTCGAGAATATCATTGATAAGGGAAAGCAGGGTCTGGGATGCGCTCTGGATGTTCTTTGCATACTCCATTACATCTTCAGTATTTCCATTATCAAGCTCCTTGAGCAGCATGGTGTTCATACCGATGATGCCGTTGATAGGGGTACGGATCTCGTGTGACATATTTGCAAGGAACTGGCTCTTTGCATCATTAGCCACCTGAAGCAGCCTGTCTGTCTCAAGGATCTTGGCCTGCTGTTTTTCATAAAGGTAAGTCTGGTATTTGAAAATAATACCGATAATACAGGAAACGATGACGATGGACTGCATTATATCACCGATCATGTAGTTTGCCGGCATCTCTGTAAACCATTCAGGATGAAGCTCGCCGACCACGATGGTTCCCAGCAGTGCGATTAGGTTCACTCCGTACATTACATAGCAGAGCGCACCCTTAAGGGTCAGCCAAGTGAAAATAAGGCCCAGCACGAACCATAATGGCATACCGCTGTATGAACCGCCGGAAGTGAAATACATCCAGGGGAAAATGATTATATTGGAAACACCGGTAACCAATGCGCCGGCGAGATTTGTCTTGTTATATTTGACGGATAATACAAGGGAAATAAAAACTACGACAAGGATAAGGAATACTATGAGGGCACTCATGTACCCGCCGATAAACAGGGTGCTTATCATTGAAACGAAACCGCCGACAAGCGCAGCACTTAAGATCAGGTTGAGCAGTCTCTGATGGATTCCAAGGTTCGAACGAAATAAAATATTAGCGAGCTTCTTTATCATGTGCCCCTCCGCTCAATTAGTATGAATTCTGGGAAAAGAACACCTATCCCCAAACACTGTAATATTATCACAAAGCGCTGTTTTGTAGCAAGCATATACAATATATAGGTAGGTTTACAGAACTTTTTCCATTTGTTGCATAATCTGATTTATAGTGGTATAATGTTCACGAAATTTGCAGAACAGCATTTCTTACTGTGGCAGAGAGAGGGAGTCATCGTACGAGGTTGCGGTTATGAAGGAAAAGTTTATTATCATTGATATGGTTTCAGGTGAATATCTTGCAGAGAAGTTTTTAAGAGGATTTTATCTTACTTCGGATATTTCACAGGCTATCCAGGCAAAGTCCGAGGAGGATGCCAGGGCTAAGATTGACAAGCAGACTGTAAAGAGCAGCGACGCATTTAAGGTAGAGATAATTTCTGTTTCATAAGCATTGAAACAGGCCGGTTCCGTATGGTCCGAAAGCAGTATGCATAAATAAGTACATATTATCAGAACCACGGTGAACTGCCGTGGTTCTTTGCGTAGAATCTTATCTGACCGGCTACTGACAAGGACCGACGCACCCCTCCTTGATAAAAAAAGTTAGATAGTTTATACTAACTCTGTTTGTTTTAGTAAGTAAATCATATTCAATATAAATGCATCATAAGGAGGAAGATATGGCAAGCGAGATCAGAGACATTAACCTGGCACCGTCAGGCGCTATGAAGATAGAGTGGGTAAAGAACCACTGCGACCTGCTCAGGACTTTAGAGGCAGATTTTTCAAAGACAAAGCCCTTTGAAGGAAAAAAGGTTGCACTGTCAGTACACCTAGAGGCAAAGACCGCATATCTCTGCAAAGTGCTTAAGGCCGGCGGAGCTGATATGTATGTTACCGGCTCAAACCCTCTTTCAACTCAGGACGATGTGGCTGCTGCTCTTGTGGCAGACGGACTGGAGGTTCATGCATGGCATGGCAGCACAGAAGAAGAATACAATGCCCATATCAGGGCAGTGCTTGAGATCGGCCCTAACATCATAATCGATGACGGCGGCGATCTGGTAAATATGATGCATACCGAATTCAAGGATCTGATCCCTGATGTTATCGGCGGATGCGAGGAGACCACCACAGGAATCATAAGGCTGGAGGCAATGAACCGTGAGGGCAAGCTGCAGTTCCCTATGGTCAAGGTAAACAATGCCCAGTGCAAGCATTTCTTTGATAACAGGTACGGCACAGGCCAGTCCGTATGGGACGGCATAAACCGTACAACTAACCTCATCGTTGCAGGCAAGACTGTTGTTGTTGCCGGCTACGGCTGGTGCGGAAAGGGCGTTGCAATGAGAGCAAAGGGACTCGGCGCAAAGGTTATCGTTACCGAGATCGATCCGGTAAAGGCAATCGAGGCTGTTATGGACGGATTTGAAGTGATGCCTATGAAGCAGGCCGCTGCAAAGGGCGATTTCTTCGTGACCGTGACAGGTTGCGACAAAGTCATAGACGCTGAGGATTTCATGGAGATGAAGGACGGCGCAATACTTTGCAACGCAGGACATTTTGACTGCGAGATTGATATGGCAGGCCTTCGCAAGATGGCTGTTGAGTCCCATGAGCTTAGGAACAATATAATCGGATACAAGCTTTCAAACGGAAATACCCTGGCAGTACTTGGAGAGGGCAGGCTGGTAAACCTTGCCTGCGGCGACGGACATCCTGCAGAGATCATGGATATGAGCTTTGCTATACAGGCACTGTCTGCAAAGTATCTTGTTGAGCATGGCTCAGATCTTAAGGAAAAGCTTATTGATGTTCCTGAAGAGGTTGACAGGGAAGTGGCTGTAAAGAAGCTGGCATTCCTTGGTAAGGAAATCGATGTGCTTACGCCGGAGCAGGAGAAGTACCTGAATTCGTCTTCTGTATAATCGGAAAAGCTGAAAAGTCTACAGAAATAGAAGAAAAACTTATTCGTGTTTGAGGTATGGAATCAATTATGAAAAGGGGCTGTCGCTTTAGATGATTAAATCATCTGGCGAGGCCCCTTTTTCTAATCTTCCTGAAGTAAATGCAGTATTGCTATTTATCCGCATATCCTCTTCATGGTTTTTTCGTTTTCTGCAAAGACCTTCTCTTCGTCCATGGTGAGTATCTTTCTGTTTTCCATGGTTATCTCGCCGTTTATTATCACTGTTTCCACTTCAGAACCGTTGGCGGAATAGGAAAGGGCGGCCAGGGCGTTGTTAGCCGGCCACATGGAGGCGGTCTTCATATTAAGGATGGCAAGGTCAGCCTTCTTTCCGGCTTCAATTGAGCCGATCTCTTTTTCCAGTCCTAATCCCTTTGCGCCGTTTATGGTTGCGAACTTAAATGCGTCTGTTGCGCTTACAGAAAGGGGAGAACGGTGGGTGCCCTTGTGGATGAGGGTAACCAGGCTCATTTCATGGATAAGGTTCAGGGAGTTGTTGCTTGCGGCACCGTCTGTACCAATGCAGACATTAATGCCTTTTTCCATCATTTCAGGAACGGGTGCAAAGCCGTTGCCCAGCTTCATGTTGCTGGCAGGGTTGGTAACTACGCTTACATTGTGCTTTGCCATTATGTCCATGTCCTTTTCGTCGATCTGTACACAGTGCGCTGCAATAAAGGGATGCTCGAAAAGGCCGGTGCGTTCTGCCAGCTCAATAGGGCTGCAGCCGTAGGTTTTTTGGCAGTTTTCTATTTCGTTGACGCTTTCCGAAAGGTGCATATGGATGCCCATGTTCTGTTCAGCGGCCTCTTTTGCAACGATCTTTAAGAACTCCTCATCGCATGTGTAGGGGGCGTGGGGGCCAAGGCGGAATGTCAGCCTGTCGCAGTCCTTAAAGGCGTCACGCTCACGGTATGCCTGGTCAAGCCTTGAACGGCCGGCCTCATCATTGCCGCTTCCTACAAGCCCTCTGCATATTACGGCACGCATGCCGGATTCCTTTACGGCCTTAGTGGTCTGCATGATGTTCATCTGCATATCGTTAAAGCAGGTGGTACCTGATTTCATCATTTCTACGATGGCAAGGCATGCACCCCAGTAGGCTTCTTCGTCAGTCATCTGGTCTTCTATCTTGCTTACCCGGCCGAAAAGCCAGTCCTCGAAAGAAAGGTCGTCTGCCACGTTACGCATGAAAGCCATATAAGAATGGGTATGAGCATTTATTAGTCCCGGGATAAGCAGTCTGTCGCTGCCGTCGATGGTTTTGTCGGGAACAAAGCCTTCGGGAGCCTTATCTATGGATGCGATCTTATCGCCGCAGATATATACATCTGTATCCGGTTTCAGTGTCACACCATTTTCATCTGTAATGGCAGCAAGTATCTTTTCAATCTTTATGTTCAATGCGAACTCCTCCTGTTTTTATCTGAATGTTAACATTGCAGGTTTATTATAACACTAAAAATAATGATTTTGACACTTTGTGATAAGTGTGGTAATATATGTGATGGATAGGATTAAGGTAAAAAAATCCGATAGACAAAAGCAGTTATTTAGTGTATCATTTAAATGTTGTTGAAAGACAGCAGGCAATAATTTTTGTGAGGAGTATAGTAAATGGCAAAGATACTTGTTGTTGATGATGCCGCATTCATGCGGATGATGATCAAAGATATACTTACAAAGAATGGTTACGAAGTAGCAGGCGAGGCAGAGAACGGAAGCATTGCAGTAAGCAAGTATTCCGAGCTTAAGCCCGATCTTGTACTGATGGATATTACGATGCCTGAGAAGGACGGCATCCAGGCTCTTAAGGAAATCAAGGCCGGTGACGGAAATGCAAAGGTTATCATGTGTTCTGCTATGGGTCAGCAGGCAATGGTTATCGAGGCTATCCAGTCCGGAGCAAGGGATTTCATAGTTAAGCCTTTCCAGGCAGACCGTGTTATCGAGGCTGTTAAGAAGGTAGTAGGCTGATAAGACGAAAAAATGATAGTGTAAAAATGAGCCTCCCGTGCGAATGCATGGGAGGCTTTTTGAATGAATTTGTGATGCAAATATGTCTTGTTCTACTTGGGGGATTCGGCGCCAGCGTCAGTCGTCTGTAACTCTCCGAACGCTGCCTTGTATTTTGCCAGTTCCTCTGCAAGGGCGGAGTTTTCGTCAGATAGCTTTTTGTTGTCGGCCTTAAGCGCGTCAATCTGGGGCTGGAGTTCTTCTATGGTCTCTGCCCGTGTGTCGCGTTTTATCATCTTTTCCCTTGTCTCAAATGTGAAATCAAGTTTTGTCACTTTTTCCACCTCGTCTCTTCTGGTGATGAAGAAATCTTTCTGGATATCTTCGGCTATGCACTCATCTATGGCTACACTGATGGCCTCGGACAGCTCTTTGGTGGTCAGGTTTTTCCGGACTTTGTCCACAAATACTGAGTAGCCGTACAGAACATTCGAATCCTTCTTGAGGTCCGGATTGTATCCGGGATTGATATTGTAGGCCGTGCAGACCACTTCCATATTCGGCTCGGATGTCTTGTGGTAGAAAGAATCCGACAGTTTCATCACTTCCTTCTCAGGTCTGTCTTCCAGGCCGTTGTAGAAGACAACAAAGTGCGGAGTAGGTAGTGATATTAGCTTGTGTCTGTACAAATCTTCCTTTGTATATTTTACATCATTTTGGATGTCATTTACATAGTGGATCAGACATCGGAGGGGCATGGCTAAATTGAAAAATACACTGTTGAATAATAATAGTAATAGAGATAGAATAATACCTGTAGTTAATCTAAAAGTTCTGTGAATTCTTTTAATCAATGACAGTTCGTCAAGCTTCACGGAATGAACAATGTAAAAGTCGGGGGCTGATGGATTATTTATGTGCATCTGTCTCCGGAGGTTCAAGAAAGGGGACAAATTATGTACAAGAAGAGACTGGAAGAAATGAATTTGATCGACGATTTCCTGATGAATGCGGCAACTACAGACCAGGAAGTTGGGGAGGCATGCTGCCGCTGCATGTTGTCCGTGCTGCTGCAGAGGAAAATCGACCGTGTGCATGTGATATCCCAGAGGTTTTTGCCGGGAGCTATGCCGGGACAACGGGGGATACGCATGGATGTGGAGGTTACGGAAGAATCTGATGACGGAAGCGGATTGATTGCAAATGTTTATGATATGGAGCCACATACAGCAAACGACATGGATTTTCCTCGTGCTAACAGATTCAGGCAGGCAAAGACAGATGGTCGGTATATGAAGAGTGGAGACAATGAATTCAAGCATCTGCCGGATCTTTATGTTATCACTATCATGAACTTTGACCTGTTCAAAAAGGGATACATGATCTATGATTTCAGGACCACATGCATACAGGATCCGGCTATACCTTATGATGATGGTTTGTACAGGATTTACTTCAATACAACTGGGACGAAAGGCGGTAGCCAGGCCATAAAAAACATGTTAAACTATATTCAAAATAGTGGATCGGTTTCGGCTGTGGATGATGCCACGGAGGAGCTGGAAGGTTATGTTCATAAAGTCAAGACGGATCCGGAAGTCAGGAGGAGTATTATGACATTTGGGGATATCATAGACCGGGAGAAAAAAGAGTCATCAAAGAATACTTTAGTCAGTTGTATTGGCGATTTGCTAGAAGATATTGGGGGAGCTACGGATGAAATAGTGGATAAGCTTGGAACTGTTAGTAAAGAAGAAAATCTGAAATATCTTCATAAGCTTGCAGCCAGGGCTGAAAGTATGGAGACTTTTGAAAAGAGCCTGGATGAGGTGCTGGAGGCCGAGGCAAAAAAGTTTGATGAAAAGTGAAGGGCCGGTAGAATGATATAAATGCTCAATGAAACATAATGAAGGAAGCGGTGCAGAAAAGAATCTGCACCGTTTTTTGTTACGGTTTTAGGCAAAGTGACCTAATGTTAAATCTCGCCTTGACAAAATTGGGGGGGTGATAAACTAAGAAGGTATGTGAAAATGCGTGGTCTGTGGGCTTTTATAAAAGGATGATGAAGGACAACAGATCATGGGAACGGTAAGGGATAAAACTGTGCATAAT
>JAGBLN010000025.1 GCA_017635395.1 Lachnospiraceae bacterium | reverse complement strand
GACCTGATGTCCGTACGGTGGATCACATAGTTTCTTTTTCTCCAGCCAGTCTCCTTTATTGCTGAATCCAGATCTGATAACACTTCTCCAAGAAAAGCTGCCGCAAACGAATCAGTTGACGTTTTTACGCTCAGTTCCAGCATATTTAAATCTTTAGGATTTTTTAAAAATTTATCCTCTGCCGTTAATATTTCTTTTGTTAATTGCTCCAGTAGTGCTACAATGTTCATGAGAGTAATCCTCCTTTTTCAGTGTTTGTGTCAAATTCATTGTAACAAAGGATTCTAGATTACTCTCTTTATTTAATTTATTTTTCCAACTAATTCTTTACTCTGTTCAACCTTATTATCCTGCTTCTTCATACTCTCAATAACCCCTTAATATCCGGAAGATCACTAAAAATCAGCACCATTTACTGTAGATTTCCGGCCTTCTGTCCCGAAACACGCCCCAGTTCATACGCATCTCTTCTATTGCTTCAAGATTGAAAGAAGCTGTTATCACGCATTCCTTGTCACGCCCCGCTTCTGAAACCAATGCACCGGTCTCATCACATACAAATGAGGATCCGTAAAACTTAAGTGCGGAACTCTGGCTGTTATTTTCTTCACAAGGATTAACCTCTTCCGTTCCTATTCGGTTGGCTGCCACTACAGGCATTATATTTGCAGCCGCATGTCCCTGCATGCATCTGCGCCAGTGCGGCATAGAATCAGTTTCCAGTATAGGCTCTGAGCCTATAGCTGTAGGATAAAGCAATACTTCTGCACCGTCAAGAGCCATGCACCTTGCAGCCTCAGGGAACCACTGGTCCCAGCATATACCCACGCCAATGCGTCCAAAAGCCGTATCCCAGACCTTAAAGCCGGTGTCCCCAGGCGTAAAATAAAATTTCTCCTGATAAAAATGGTCATCGGGAATATGGGTCTTTCTGTAGACACCAAGATTTTCACCGTCAGCATCTATAACTGCTACGGAATTGAACAGACGGGTGCCTGCTTTCTCGTAGAAACTTACAGGAATTACACAGCCTGTATCTTTTGCTGTCTTCCTAAAATTATTTACTGCCGGATTCTCTTCCGTCTCTGCAGCAAATCCATAGTAATCATACCGTCTTTCCTGGCAGAAATATTTTCTCTCAAAAAGTTCAGGGAGCAATATGATGTTTGCTCCCTGCTCTGCCGCCTGCCTGACCAGACGGTCTGCCTTTACTATGTTCTCTTCAACGACATCGCTCATCTCCATCTGACAAGCAGCCACTGTGATATTTCTCATTCATTATCCTCCGTCATTGCTCTATTACATCCAGCAATGACTATTTTACCAGAATACCTGCACTCCTATAACTATTCCATCATGATATCCCACTCTTCTGAAGTGTGTTGCGCCACCTACATTGGAATAACCGCTCAGGGCCTCCTGTGCCGCCTGCAGGCAGATAGGCATTACGCCGTTAGCTATCACCCTGTCCACCTTGCCGTTTCCTGCGGGAGTGAACTGGCCTGATGCATAAATGACATCGTATATGGTAGAAGGATATGCAGAACTCCTTACTCTGTTCATTACTACTGCGCCAACCGCAACCTGTGCTTCATAAGGCTGGTTTCCTGCCTCGCACTGTATCAGTGCGCCTAAAAGCACCTCATCCGTGGCAGATGCCGCATACGCTCCGTAATAATCGTTTGTCTGTGGCTTAGTTGAGGTCTTGCTTGAACTGTTCTTGCTCTCAGCCGCCTTCCTTGCAGCAGCAGCCTTAGCAGCCTCTCTTGCCTCTATGGCTGCCATAGTCTCGCCACAGTCAACCACAAATTCCGTTGTCACATATTCAGAAGATATATAGCCGTCAGCCCCCTCAAAGTCTATAACTACCCAGCCGTCATTCTCAGACACTTCTTCAAACACATCGCCTTCAGCCACCATTCCCAGCACTTCCGCATCAATGGAGGCCTCTTTTCTCACCCTGAGAGTCTGTCCGGTAACTGTCGCCTGCATAACGCCGACTTCCTTGTACAGTTTCTCTGCATCTTCTCCAAATAAAAGATAATCATTGCTGACCCAGCCTTCAACCTTGCCTGATCTAAGCTTAGTCCAGTCATCAGTATATTCTATTATGTTGCCGCCACAATCCGTATAAAGCTTGCCGACTATCTCAGATTCTTCACTTGCTTCAGCACGGACATTAACAGATGTAACGACATCCGCCATAACAAGCGCGCCTTCTGCTTTCCAGGCATTCTCCTCAGCTTCTATGATATCCTGCAGCTCATCATCCGTAGGTACCACACCCAGTTCAGTTGCCCCTGCAATGCCTGCTGCCACATCGTTTTCTAGACTGCCATCACTAAGCATGCTCTCATCAGGCCTGCTCAGTTCAGAAAGATCCACTTCAGTTTCACCGGCAACAGAAAGCTTGTCTGACTCTATATCCGCACACAGCACATCATCCGACAATGAAAAACGTACAGCATCACTGCCTTCAGAATTATTGTCAGTTCCGTAGGCCGAAAGAACGCTCGTATTCATTATGACAACAGCCGCTAACGTAAACACGCCTGCCATTTTAAGCAACCGGATTCTTTTCATTTGTTTCTGTTTTTAACGTTTTGTTTCTTTTCTTAACTTTTTGTTTCAAACTGTTACAAATTTGTTACGGGTACTATACCAAAACAAAACATTATTGTCAAATCCGGGGCCTGTTGTCACACTACGATTCCGGTCTCGCCGGAGCGCCCATCAGTTTAAGCTGCTGCTTGCGTTTATACATCATCTGGTCCGCTCTTTCGAATACATCATGAACCAGCTGATCCTCAGGCGTAAGCTCTGAATAGCCAATTGAAATTACTACCTCTTTCTTTTTGATGTTCTCTTCTATTACACGGTTTATCTCAGTTATTACTTCATTCATCGTATCATAGCCTTTCTCCTGGAGAATGACTACGAATTCATCTCCGCCTATCCTATAGACTGCCCCATGAGTAAAATACTCACATATCAACACACTTGCATCTTTTATAAGCTTATCGCCTGCAGCGTGTCCCTGGGTGTCATTGATCAGTTTTAACCCGTTAATATCGCATACAACCACAGCCAGTTTATTGATGTCATTTTCCCTGATCCTGCGGTTAAGATAGCTTTCTGTCTCGGAATATGCATGTTTGTTCCTTACACCCGTCATTGAGTCCGTACTTGCCATATTACGGAAGGTCTTTGCTTTCTCCTTTTCTGCTTCAATATTCCTGTCTGAAAGGACTTTCAGCATGGATAAGAGAACACCAAAAAATATGACAGAATATACCAGTGTGAAAATTATCTGATGCTTACTGGTTGAAAGGCTTTTTTCACTGATGCTGTGGATCCTGTCCTGTATAACGCTCTCACGGATAAGCACCACCATCATCCAGTCTGTCCCCTCTATGGGAACATAGCACAGAGTCTCTTCAGCACCATTTACGGTAAAAGTAATACTTCCCTCCACTGAACTTAAAAAGTTATCACGGTTCTCATTCCAGGTTTCTTCGGGAATAACGCCCTTCACAGCATCAAAAATATTGTGTGTTGAAATATAGGGACCCAGCTCAGTACCGGAAAGATTTTCTCCGTTTTTGCTGTAAATGCCGAAATATGTCCTGCCGTCATCGTCAAAGGCAAGCAGGTCTACTATCTCATTGATATCGATCTGTACAAAACTTGCTTTATACAGCTTCCCGGCTATCATAAGACCGGGTGTTGGCGCAGCCAGACAAAGCTGTTTTGAAGAACCGTATATTGAAACTGTGCTGACACTCCGCTCATCCATTTTTTCATCGGAAAGGAAGGAATGACGGCTGCCTCCGGTATAGGTTGTGTACTGCGTATGCACAATTTTATCTTCGTCTACAAGGGCAAAGCGATTCAGCGACAGCAGTGACTTTATATTGCCTAGAGTATCACGGAGTTCCTCTTCTGAATCGATCCCTTCGCTGTTAATATAGGCCACTGCTTTTTCCATATGGTCAAAGTTATTGTTTATGAGATTCGTGATGGTTTTTGCTCGGCGGTCCGCCATTGCTTCAAGATAAAATGAACTAACCTCGGAAACAGCCTCCGTTGTAGCTGTGGTGGTCTGTTTTGTGGATATGACCGTATTGACGATCACCGTCGCCATCAATAAGATTCCGCCTACTACAGCTGTCAGTATGAACGTTTTTCTCGTGATCTTATTTTTCATTAGTCATCACCATACAGCAGCTCAAGCATTATGGCTGCATCTTCCTGATAGATTACTGTTGTTATCTCATCTGTCTTTTCTTTGAACAACTCGCCCGGCTTGTTACCGTCCGCGATCATTACTGCAATCTGAATCGTATCAAAACCGATAGAATAACAGTCCTGAACTCCGAGACAGTAAATCACACCATCTTTCAGGTAATGTAATGCTTCCTGGTCATGATCCATACCCACAATGACCGTATCACTGCCCTTTTCAGTCACCGCCCTGGCAGCCCCAACAGGATTACTCATATTACAGCAGATTATTCCGTCAAGATCAGGATTATCATTAAGTATCTGCATGGTAAGGTCATAGGCAAGGTCTACGGAATCCATATCATACTCCGTAGCCACTATTTCCATATCGCTGTATTTTGCGATAGTATCCGCTGCTCCCTTTGCCCTATCCTCATGGCAGGGGGCACCGACGCTTCCTACAAGGATGGCCACTTTCCCCTTGTAGTCCAGCTTTTTGCATAAAGCCTCTGTCAGGTCCACGCCGTCTTCATAGTTATGGGTATTCCCCACATAGGCTATCCGCTCGCAGCCATCGGCTGCATCGGAACTTGAAAAAGTCATAACCTTATATCCAGACTCAACCATCTCGTCAAGGATCGGAGAGATTATCTCCTCGTCAGCAACATCGACACCGATCACATCAAAATCTCTCTTCTCAGCCTCGAGCAGCCTCTCAATCTGATCTTCGGCTGAAGCGGCATCCGGTGCCATATACTCATATGTAACCGTTACCCCTTTTTCAAGATACTGCCTCTGGGCATCTTCCATACCAAGGGCCACTGCATCCCACCAGGGATGGACAGTTTTATATGTAAAATAGAAATTATAATGATCCTTTTTAGGTTCGTAGGGATCAAGCTCATGATCGAAATCTACGGCACTGCTTACTAAATCCCCGGACACTGCCCCCGTTTCAGCCATATCCCCGGATTCTGTCAGGCCAGAATTCTCATCAGGACCGATTCCTGAGGAAGGAAAAGAACAAGAAGTTAAAAAGACCGCCGCTGCTAGCGCGAAGGATAAAAAGTGAATTTTTCGCGATAATCCCACATAAAATGCCCCTCCGAATTATTACACGATTCCACCAATGATTTGTTATTATGTAAGCCCTGCTTACTTTAAAAGTTCATACTGCATCATTTCATATTTAAGTTCACTGCCCTCAACGATCTCAGGCGGGAGCAGGGCCCTTGCAACAAGCTTAAGGTCATCGGATTCAATATCTGTTCTCATTAAGTTTGCATAGTCTCCGTCTATGCTTACTACTTCATAATACCAGGTTTCCATCTTACCTTACCTCCTCAATACTGCCGGCCGTCCATGAATCCAGCTCGGCATCCCTCAAAGTGCAGTACATGTTTTCACCTTCCATATAGGTATCAAAAACACCTTCCACGCATATGAAGCTCCCCTCTTCCGGGTAGTCGTCGGGATACTTATAGTTATCCCCCAGCACAAACTCTATCCCCTGGGAACAGCATGCTGTTGCATCCATTATTATACACGCAAAATAGTATTTATCCGATACCTCATCATAAAAAACTGAAAAAAGTCCCTCCATCTTGATAGTCTTTCCAACATAGTCCTCCGGAGCGATCATCATATTATATACCTCAGAATATACCATTGTTGCAGAAAGCACTGTCAGGTCAAGGTCAACACCGCCTTCACTCTTACCCGTTTCTTTAGAATCATCAGCCACTGCCACAGCTTCTGCAGAAACTGCAGTTTCCGGTTCATTTTCCCCCGATTCTTCTTCCGCCGATAAAACCTCCTCGACAGATTTATCCGAATCCGTGACCGCCTCATCCGGCTGTTCAGGTTCTTCACTGCTTTCCTTTTCATCAGCCATTCCAGCTGCAAGCACATCATTTACTGTAGTCAGCTGGCCTTCATTCCGTGCTGATGCCACCGTGTCGTCCCCACACCCAACCAGCAAAAATACAAACATCATACACACAGCAGAAAAAAATATTTTTTTCATTTAACACACACCTTTCCTGCCAGGCAGCATAGCGCAAACGCAACAGCCTGGACAGCAACTATTGTCGACCCCACAGGCGTACCTGTAAGAATCGCTATAATGATCCCGATAAAAGAACACACAACTGAAAGTACTGCCGAACATATAGTTACGGCTTTAAAACTCCTAAAAAGTCTCATTGAGGAAAGTGCCGGAAAAATCACAAGCGCAGATATCAGCAGTGAACCTACAAGATTCATTGCCAGGACTATTACAACAGCGATCATGACAGAGATAAGCAGACTGTAAATGTCCACCTTTGTTCCCGTCACCCTTGAAAAGTCCTCATCAAAAGTAAGAGCAAATATCCTGTTATAGAAAAATATGAAAACAGCAACCATCACTACCGATAGCACTATACATACCCACACCTCGAAGGGCTTAAGTGTGAGAATGGATACCGAACCGAACAGGGTACTGCAAACATCTCCGGCAAGATTTGCCGATGAAGAAAAAAGATTTACTATAAGATAACCGAAAGCAAGCGACACCACCGATACCATAGCTATGGCGGCGTCGCCGTTTATCTTTCTGTTTTTTCTTGTGTTAAGAAGAAGCACTGCACATATGACGGTTCCGGGCAGGATCAGCATCATATCGTTAGTAAGGTTAAGAACTGCCGCAACGGACATTATGCCAAATGCCGCATGGGAAAGCCCATCGCCTATATAAGAGAATCTTTTTAAGACCAGTATCACGCCAAGCAAGGCAGAGCATAGGGCAATCAGTATGCCCACAATTAAGGCATACTGTACAAATGGACGCCCCAGATATGTTATGAGTTTAGTGATAACCTCACCCATCACCGTCTTCTATGCCCCTGCTTTCCGTACTATTTGAGCGCTTCCTTCAGTACTTCAAGATTTGCTCGCATAACGGACAGATAGGATGTGCCGTTTGCCGCATCCTTAAGGGTTGTTGCCTGCAGGGAATCCAGCGTAAGGATCTGCTGGTCTTTTGACGCGGTATTGTCACGGATGGTCTCGGCTATACGGTGATCATTTCCTTCTATAGTCATAATAGAAGAAAGTCCCAGCTCGTCTGTCTTGCCGGCAAGGAAAACTATCGTTTCGAAGCTGGCCTCCGTCTCTGCAGAACAGCCAACAAAGGCTGCATAATAATCAAGTCCGTAATCATCCACCATATAGCGGAAGGGGAATCTGTCGCCGAAAAGAAGTGTTTTTACTTCGGCGTTATCTACAACATCAGTATACTGGGCATCGAGTTCTGCCAGTTCGGACTTGTAAGACTCTGCGTTAGCCTTATAGACATCTGCATTTTCACCGTCGATCTGTCCCAGGCCGTCTGCAATCACGCCGCACAGTACCTCTGCGTTCCTGAGGGAAAGCCATACGTGCTCATCCATTTCCTCCTCGCACTCATCACCATCCTCATGCTCATGCTCGTGATCTTCCTCATCGCCATCCTCATGCTCATGCTCAGCATCTTCGCCATCTTCATGATCATGGTCATGTTCAGCTTCCATGCCTTCCACGATTTCCTCAGCCTTTACGTTGTCGCCAAGGGCATCCAGAAGATTTATGACCACCATATCCTTATTTACGGCACTCTCCAGGACATCTTCTGCCCATTCATCGGACTCGCCGCCTACATAGATGAACATATCGCAGGTTGAGATTTTCATTATGTCCTCTGCTGTAGGCTGATAGCTGTGGAGATCCACACCGTTATCAAGCAACATGGTTACCTCGGCATTTTCCGCTCTTTCCCCAAGGACATTTTCTACCCAGTCGTATTCAGGAAATATAGTTGTGACTATCCGCATCTTTTCCGGATCTCCGCCTGTTGCCGAAACATTCTGCAGTGTCCCTGTTGTATCACAGCCTGTAACAGCGCACATTGTAAAAGCAGACGCAAAAATAACTGTCATCATTTTTCTGATCTTCATATTAATATTCTAACCTCCATAGTCTGTATCAATAAAATCGGATATTTGCAACTTCTCTGCCAGACAACGCCATATACAGACACTATCTTTCGAAAAATCGCAATATCCCGATTCATCCATTATTAAAATAATATAGTATCCTCACTGCCATTTGCATCAAAACAAGAGAGCTGATCTTATGTATTCAGCACACCTGCCTTCGGATAGCTCAATTATTCAGACGGATCTTCTGGCTTACAGGTGTTTTCAGGCAGAAAACATCAACATCCGATAAATATAAGAATATGGAAACAACAGAAAAAACAATCGAAGCCGTAACTATGGGCAGGGCAGTTTCCACCTGCTGAAGTATTGCTTCGCAAAGCTCTATGCACTCACAGATGTGGCACTCTTCACCTTCGCAGTCATGCTCAGTCTCCAATGCTATAAATAAAGCTGATGCAAAAGTCGACACAACCAACAGTGCACAGAGCACCGCAGAAATTAAAAATATTTTTCTTCTATATATAGAACTGAATATATTCATTTCCATTCCAATATACCCCATAAATAACAGTCTGTGCAGCCCGCATACTTTATGACTGCAAACCGTTCCAAACCGCCCTCAATTGTATACAAGCGAAAATGACATGTCAATGCGTTTTATTCTATATTATTCCGCATCGTCTTTCTTCCATGCACCGCTCTCACGGAAACTGCTTAAAAGCTTCGGATCCACTTTTCCGTGCTCTGCCATATTCTCCAATATTGCAAAAGCTTTTTCCGGCGGCATAGGCGGCTTATAGGGCCTGTCCTCTGCAGTGAGTGCGTCATAGATGTCGATAATGGTAATAAGCCTTGTTTCCCAGGGAATCTCAGCACCCTTCAGATGGTTAGGATATCCGGAGCCGTCCAGCAGCTCATGGTGGCCCCCTGACCAGCCCGGTACAGACTGATAAGCGCCTTCGAATTTCATTTTGTTAAGAAGCTTTGCCGTAAGGCTCACATGCGACTCTATGATGCGCCTTTCAGCATCAGTAAGTGTACCACGGACAACAGTGATGGATTCAAGTTCGGCATCATTGAGTAACGGTATGGTCTCCCCTTCTGCAGTCAGACATTCTATCTCTGCCGCTTCTTTTAACTTAGCTATAGTGTCCTCATCAAGGAAACCTACATTGTTTGCTGACATTATAAGTTCCTTTGCGGAAAGCAGGGCTTCGGTTTTCTCCTTCCACTCATTCTGCTTCTCCGGTTCCTCATGCATTTTTAACTTCATCATAAGCTGTGACGTAGCGGCCCTGTGCAGTATATCTTTTTCTGCACTTCCAAGCCTTGAAGGTTTGTCCATCACCTCCTGGGGAACCAGCAGCTTTCCGATATCGTGAAGCCAGATGCTCATAAGCAGCGGCGCGGTTTCAGCATCGGTATATTCTGTCAGTTTTCCCTGGCCATTCAGCCAGTTCAGGTAGCGTTCACCGTATTTAGCCATATTCTTGGTATGGTTTGCATTATAGGGTGATTTTTCTTCTACCGCAGTGACCATTACCTCTACAAAGGAGTTCATAAGGTTAGTGACCTGAACCGCAAGGCTTTTATTAGCGATAAACAGCTCCGCCCGTTCTGTGATGTCGCTGATGACAGTTACGATACCAACCTTCTCCGTTCCGTTCATCAGGATTTCAGTTTTAACATGAAGATACAGAGTCTCGTCCCCATGGAAAAATGGAACCGTTTTTTCCATAGTGCTTTTGGTATGTATGGAGTCAGTGATCAGTTCAAACAGCTCGTCATTTTTCTCTGTCCGTTCCATGATCCACGCAATGCTTTTCCCGCTTAATTCCTCATCCGCCATCCCGAAGATCATTGCCGCTGCCCGGTTATGTACCAGGATCCTGCTGTCAAAAGCGATGGCAAGAACACCATCAGACATATCCTCTATTATGTGCTTCATTAAAAGTTCTTCATTTCGTTCCATAATTCATACCTTTTCGCTACTGCTTTTCCTACCGCTCCTTCACCACCTGGAAGATGTAGAACTTTAAATAATAAGACTCGTCCGCTGACCATAGTATGGGGTGGTCAGGGGACTGAGTTCTGAATTCCACCTGGCGCAGCTTCACATGCGCAGCCTTTGCAGCTCCGGCTATGACCTCGCTGAAAAGGTCGAATGTCATAAAATGTGAGCAGGAGCAGGTTGCAAGGAAGCCCCCGTCACGCACAAGCTTCATCCCCTGTATATTTATCTCCCGGTACCCCTTTGAGGCATTCTTTACGGAATTCTTTGATTTCGTAAAAGCCGGAGGATCAAGTATCACGAGATCATAGGATTCATTCTGAGCTATGAGCTCCGGCAGTATCTCGAACACATCACCGCACCTGTAGCTTACAATATTCTCTACATTATTAAGTCTTGCGTTCTCAGCCGCCACTGCCAGGGCACTTTCAGATGCATCGACAGAAAGAACACTTGCAGCTCCTGCCACTGCTGCATTCAGGCCAAAGGAACCGGTATGGGTAAAACAGTCCAGAACCTTTGCACCCTTAGCCATCGGCCAGATAGCCTTTCTGTTGTATTTCTGATCAAGGAAAAATCCGGTCTTCTGGCCATCCATTACATCCACGATATACTTAACTCCATTTTCACATATGGACACATTAGTGTCGAATTCAGCACCTATGAAACCTTTTACTTTTTCAAGCCCTTCCTTTTCACGTTCCTTTGCATCACTGCGCTCATATACACCTTTTATTTCTATTCCGTCCCTGCCAAGGATTTCCTTTGCAATCCCGATGATTTTTTCCTTGTACCTGTCTATCCCCAGGGCAAGAGACTGGAATACCAGTACATCCTCATATTTGTCCATAACAAATCCCGGAATAAAATCTGCTTCACCAAATATCACTCTGCACGAGGATATATCCACGGTCTTTTTTCTGTATTCCCAGGCATTCCCTATCCGCATTTTCCAGAAATCATCATTTATCTCCTGAGCAGGATCCCTTGTCAGTATCCTTACCCGTATCTTTGAATCTACATTTATAAAACCTTTTCCAAGGGGATATCCGTCATAGTCAGCCACATCCACTATGTCACCATTGGAAAAATCCCCGGAGACACCGGCTATCTCGTTGTCAAATATCCAGGCACCGCCTCTTTTCAGAAGCCTCCCTTCCCCCTTTTTTAAAGTAACTTTTGCAGGCATTCCACACCTCCGCAACTGACACTGCATAGCAAATTACAAAGTGCTGTAAGCGTCCCAAATAATAGTCGAATTCTGTTGAAAATCAATTTAAAGTCTACTTTACGATATGACTATCCTCTCACGAGTTATAATTCTATTTCATAATATAATATATTTCAATCACCCCTGCATATCACTATTTATTCCAGACAAATAAAAAACGACCTGCAGCTCCCGGAGAAATCGTCTCATTTTCCCCTTGCATCACCCTCCCTATGATGATAATATAACACTGCGTGCCACAATATATTGTGGTGGTCACAAATTAAGTATACAAGATTATGTTTTAATATAAGGAGTTATCTGAACCATGAAGATCATCAAAAGAAGCGGAAAAGAAGTAGGTTTTGACGGTATAAAGATCATCAGCGCCATAAGCAAAGCCAATGCCGAGGTTTCTGAAGATAAACAGCTTAGCCTCGACCAGATCAGGGCGATTGAGGAAAGCGTTGTCGCAAAATGCCGCAACCTTACAAGGGCTGCCAGTGTGGAAGAGATACAAGATATGGTAGAGAACGGGATCATGGATTCCGGCCACAATGAGGTAGCCAAAAAATATATCATCTACCGTTACCAGCATGCTCTTGTCCGTCAGTCCAATACCACTGACGAGCAGATAATGAGCCTCATCGAATGCAACAACGAAGAGGTAAAACAGGAAAATTCCAACAAAAATCCTACTGTCAACAGCGTTCAGCGTGACTATATGGCTGGAGAGGTATCAAAGGATATCACCAGGCGATTTCTCCTGCCTCCCGACATCGTGGAAGCCCACGAGCAGGGTGTCATCCATTTTCATGACGCAGACTATTTTGCCCAGCATATGCACAACTGCTGCCTTGTAAACCTTGAGGACATGCTGCAGAACGGCACAGTCATCAGCGAGACCATGATAGAAAAGCCCAAGAGTTTTTCCACAGCCTGCAATATAGCAACACAGTCAATCGCCCAGATCGCTAGCTCCCAGTACGGCGGACAGAGCATCACGCTCTCCCACCTTGTACCTTTTGTTGACATCAGCCGCAAGAAATTCCGCAAGGAAGTACGCGAGGAATTTGAGGAGGCCGGCGTAAATGCAAGCGACGACCAGATAAACGAAGTTGCTGAGATGCGTGTTAAGGCGGAGATTGAGAGAGGCGTACAAGTGATCCAGTACCAGGTGATCACTCTTATGACCACTAACGGACAGGCACCTTTCATTACTGTATTCATGTATCTTGACGAGGTTCCCGAGGGTCAGCTTCGGGATGACCTTGCAATGGTCATAGAAGAAATGCTCAAGCAGCGCATACTCGGTGTAAAAAACGAAAAGGGTGTATATATTACCCCTGCATTCCCCAAGCTTATCTATGTGCTGGATGAGGACAATATAAAGGAAGGAACCAGGTACTGGTATCTCACAAAGCTTGCTGCCCAGTGCACTGCAAAACGCATGGTACCTGATTACATTTCCGCAAAGAAAATGAAAGAATACAAAAACGGTGATGTTTACCCCTGCATGGGATGCCGCAGCTTCCTTACACCTGATATTTCCGGTCTCGGTGAAAATGGTGCACACAAATACTACGGCAGATTCAATCAGGGTGTTGTAACCCTCAATCTCGTGGATGTTGCCTGCAGCTCCGGCAAAGATGAAGACAAATTCTGGCAGCTTATGGAAAGCCGCACCGAGCTCTGTAAGCGTGCCCTTATGTGCAGACATGAGCGTCTCTTAGGGACACCTTCTGATGTTGCTCCCATACTCTGGCAGTTCGGTGCACTTGCAAGACTTAAGAAGGGCGAGAAAATAGACAAGCTTCTTTATGGCAACTACTCCACCATATCCCTCGGATATGCGGGACTGTGCGAATGCACGAGATACATGAAGGGAGTTTCCCATACCGACGCAGCCGGCAAGGATTTTGCACTCAAGGTCATGCATTTCCTTAATGATAAATGTGCAAAGTGGCGCAGCGAGACCAACATATCATTTTCACTCTATGGTACTCCGTTGGAATCCACTACTTACAAATTTGCAAAATGCCTTCAGAAGCGTTTCGGCATGATTCCCGGCGTTACGGACAAAAACTACATCACCAACAGTTACCATGTCCATGTAACGGAAGAAATTGATGCCTTCACCAAGCTTAAATTCGAGTCAGAATTCCAGGCCCTTTCACCCGGCGGAGCAATCAGCTATGTGGAAGTACCTAACATGATGAACAATATTGATGCCGTACTTTCCGTTATGCAGTATATATATGAAAATATCATGTATGCAGAGCTTAACACCAAGTCCGACTACTGCCAGAAGTGCGGCTACAACGGGGAGATAAATATCGTAAATGACGAGGACGGAAAGCTTGTCTGGGAATGCCCTAACTGCAAGAACCGTGACCAGAACACAATGAACGTGGCAAGGCGTACCTGCGGCTACATCGGCACCCAGTTCTGGAACCAGGGGCGCACCCAGGAAATCCGCGAGCGAGTGCTTCACCTTTAATACATATTGCCTGATATGAATTACGCAGAGATCAAATACAATGACATAGCAAATGGTCCGGGTGTACGCACAAGCCTTTTCGTAAGCGGCTGCACCCACCATTGCAAGGAATGCTTTAATCCCATGACCTGGGATTTTTGCTATGGAAAAAAATTTGATGAATCCGTCGAAGACGAGATAATAAACTCGCTTGAACCGGCATGGATAACAGGCCTTACCCTTTTGGGAGGCGAGCCTATGGAACCCGCTAACCAGAAGGTTCTGCGCCCTTTCCTTGAAAAAGTAAGGACTGCATATCCGGATAAGACTGTCTGGATCTACTCCGGATACACATTTGAAGAACTGACTGATGCTAGCTACACTCGCGCACATACAGAAGATACTCTTCCCTTGCTTTCCCTTGCAGATGTGCTGGTGGACGGAGAGTTTGTACTTGACCTGAAAAACATTTCCCTGCGTTTCCGCGGCTCGTCAAACCAGCGGATACTGGACCTCAAAGAATCACTGTCGGCAGGCCACGCCGTAATCTCTGCAGAGCAGACAAATTGATCCCCTTCCTTGAAATCCCACCTCTTAAAGAATATACTATAATTAAAGTATACAGACATTCCTTATGCGAAAGGAGGTCCATATGAATAAAAAATTACGCACGGTTATTGCCATTGCCATAATAGTCATTCTCATTGTCATAATCGCCACAATAAGGATCATCGGCGGAAAACAGAAGCAGGTTCCCCCCAATGATCCCATGACCGCAGGAAACACTGCCGGAAACCTATACAACGGCGGGCTTTTCTGTGAATCCAACGGCATGATTTATTTTTCAAACAGTTATGATTCCGGAAAGCTCTATTCAATGGATGCCGCAAGCGGCAAATGCAAAAAACTGTCAGAGGGCAACGCATCCTTCATAAATGCCGCAAACGGATATGTCTACTACTACACTGATGCCTCCGCCGACCAGACCGGTCTCGGTTATGTCCGCAGGGGACGGGGAATGTACCGCTATGACACCCATCATTCCAACAACAACCTCATCATAGACGTGACCAGCGACGGCATGATGCTCGCCGGCAATAACCTGATCTATACCTGCTTTGCAGAGGGTGAAAAGGATGACGGCAATGCAAAAATAACGGTCAACAGCGTAGCCATAGCAGGCGGCGATCCGGTAACGCTCATGAACGGCCACCCCAAGATCGGCTGTTATTTCGGGGGACAGATGTATTATTCAGACAATCTGTCCACAGGCACACTTAATACAATGGACCCGGTATTCGGCTCCACCAATGAGGTTTCCACGGAACGAATGTACCTTCCGATTGTTGATGGTCAGATAGTATATTACCTGGATTCCAATGACGATTATCATTTAAAATCATACAATCTTGGTGACGGCAGCATTTTCACCATCGCAGACGAACGGTGTGACAGCTTCAACCAGTACATGGACTGGATATACTATCAGACTGTTGTAGCCGATGATCCTGACGGGTATGCCCTAAAAAGGGTACACACTGACGGAAGCGGCATGGAAACAGTAAGAATGGGAGTCCACAGAAATATAAGCATCACATCCGATTATGTTTATTTCAGGGATTTCGGAAGCGATGTGCCAATTTACAGGACCTCCACTAACGGATCTGTAAATGTGACTACTTTTGACCAGGCAGCAAGCGCTGTCCTTGGCGGCCAGTAAGCGACAGAAAGAGATAAAATGACAGTAAGCGAAGCAAAGGAAAAACTTAAATACATAGAAGACATTCCCGGCGGCCCTACCCTGCTTGACCTTTCAAGGATACGCTTTGACACAGACGAAATTGAATGGGTACTCACCAGGTATAACAGGCCTGACAGTTTTTCCCCGGATGACCACGGACCAGTCTGCAGCAGGCTCATATTCGAAGGTTCAGAGGATTTTGCTTCATTAAGGCTTTTTGACGTAGTAGCGGCAATGGACCGTTTCCGCATAGACAGGGATACCTGCGACCGCATATTTGATATGTCCTACAAGACAGTCCTGATGGACCTTGCCGTAAAGTTCGGAATAAAGCACAGCGGTTCATCAATTTCAGATATTAAGATAGATAAAGAAGATGCCGCCCGCTACCCCCAGTTTCTGCAGCTCCTTGATCAGGCCCAGGAACAGGCAGAGCTTTTCAGGCAGCAAATGAACATCGACCACGCTCTATGGGCATTCCCCGAATGTTTTGACATGACGATTGAAAACGTGATAAAGCACAGGGCCGATGAACCCAGGCGTATCTGCGGTGCAGACGTCCCCAAAGAAAGAAACGAAATGGTAAGGCTTATTCTCAGCGAATATTAATTCACAGCTGCACGTCAATCCCTGGAGCTGCAGGCACCGACACAGCCGCAGTTCCTGCAGCAGGCATTCCGCCTGAAGATTGCGCCACAGCAAATCCTGATACACTTCCTTTTGTTCCTATCACAGTATCACTCTTGTTCAGCTGATGCTTTATCATTCCCTTGAGATAATCCATATCAGCCTTCAGCATAGCTTTCTGCTCTTCCGCCCGGTGCTTTCGCTTCAGCTCATCAAGGTCTTCCCTCGACATATGTGGATCAAGGATTTCCATGTCTTCAAAAAATTCCATGGCCTTTTCAAGTTCTTCAAGAGTCTCTTCATCCAGCTCGGAAATCAGTTCATTCAGCTCCGACACCATATCATCTGTATAGCTTTCACCAGAATCCTTGATTTCGGCCGACATTTCCTCCGTCAAGACCTCACGCTCTTCAAAAATCTCATCTTCCTGCTTTGAGATATCTTCAATTCCGGCATTCGCCAGTGAATCCTTGATAGCCTTTACCGTTTCCTCCTGTCTGCTGGCATTTTCATCCCTCTGGATGCTATTCGATGCCATTTCTTCCAATTCTAAATGATGCTTTTTCTTTCTTGCAGCCATCTCCATGCGTTTCGCATGGGTGAGTGCCAGCTGTAGATCTTCCGCATCGCCGTCTCCTGTGGATATTTTCCTTTTTATCTCCACCACTTTTCTCTTGGCAGATATCACTGCCTGCCCGGCGCTTACCGATGTCTTGGCACGCTGTATTTTGCCTGCCACCTCTTTGTAATTGTAGTTGGCGCGTGATTTAACTTTCTGTCTTTTATCGTCATTTACCGCCCTGTCATAAATAATTAAGCTTTCATTTAACTTTTCTTGAATGTTTTCACATTCATTTTCCCGTTTTCTTTTTAAATCCCGAAGGATTTTATGCATATGACTGTTTTCTTGCGCTTTTTCTTTCTCATAAGCCTCTTTCTGGCGCACGAAAAAATCAGGCTGGTTCGTATTACCTGCCGCCTTACCAGCGCTGCTAAATGTCCGTCTGAAATTATTGCTTAACGAAAAACTTGTGGAACAATATGAAGAAAAACTATTTAAGCCATTTAATCCCGTCATAGGCCACTACCTCCGTGTAGACGATACTGAAATCCTTTTCAGCATTAAGAAAAGATAAACTCCCTATTCAGTATATCGTCATAATCCACGAAAGATTTAACCCCTGTCAGATTTTTTGTGTTAAAATATGTAGAAATAAACTCTGCTCTGAATTTAATCGCATGAAAAATCCACAGAGAGATTTTTCGAAGAATCCATTGAGCGCCTTGAAAATGAAGAAACGAAATTTGACAAAAACTCCGGAATGGACGTGCATATGTATATAGCCGTCGGAAGCGCATATGCCGGAAACGGCATAAGCATTACTGACGCCGAGAAAAAAGCAGATTCCCTTATGTATGAAAACAAGAAACAGTACAAATTAAAACACGGCCAAGTATTACGGTAATTTCTTTATCACTTTCCCGTATAAGCATCCTTTTCTTCAAAGCTTAACCATTCGTACTGCTCGCCACGTAAGTCATATATGTAATCCTGCTGATCGTAAAAACCGCCAGCATAACAGTAGCAAGGCCACCACAGCGCCGCTGTTTCTTCAGGATCAGCCGTGCTGGAATATGCCAGGCCTGTTTTGTCATATATTCTTACAGTGACCCCGTCTGCCTCCATTTCCGAAGTCAGTCCTTCCCTTGCATTCTTTGCTTCCGTCACAAAAAAGCTTTTTGTCACTTCGTCTTCCGTATCATGTATATAAATTATTTCATAAGGAAGGTCGGCGCCATGGTCCGCATAGAGGAATACGCTTCCAACACTGTCGGCCGGATGCCCGATATTCACATACTCCTGCAGTTCCGTATTGAATGCACACAGATCCAGATCGTGGTCTCCATTCCAGGTAAGGTATACAAAAGCATCATCTCCTGTTACCACCGGAATCATAGGTACCACAGGCTCCGTATCAGCAGAAATGACCTCCACATCTATCTGGTTCTCATAATACCCGTCAGCGTTGCATTTTATTTTGTATTCTCCGGGAGCAACGCCTGTAAAAACAGCATGGCCGGCGCCATCAGTCTCCGCATACTCCTCGTAACCCGTCCCTTTTACCTGAACCATTGCACCGCCTAAGCTGCCGGTTTCATTTGCGCCTATTACGCTTACCGTTAATGTATTGGCACCGCTATTGGGAACTGTGTCCTGGCCCTCCGCTGCATTTTCCTGGCCCGGATCACCAGTTACAGACCGGTACACCTGTGGACCAGGATCCACAGTTTCAGCTGCCACAAGCTTAGCACCGCCTGTACGGTCCTTTATTATAAACACGGCAAGCACTATAGCCAGCACCACAGTTACCGCAACTGATACAGCAGCAATTATAAGCAGCGGCATCGGCGACGGATTATTTACCGGACTGCTTTTAACATAGTTGCTGACAGGGATTTTCTTCAATTCAGAATCTGCATCATCCTTAACAACATAGACAGTCTTGTCATCGCCAATTTGTTCGCCACAGTGTCTGCAGAACACAGATCCGTCAGCTATCTCTTTTCCGCAGTTAGTACAGTACATTTATTACCCCCTATCCCAAAGCCTATTTTCCAGCCCTCTCAGTAAGCAGGTAAACAAGCGGCGAGTTCCAGTATATGGTCACCTCATTGGTTGAATAACTCTGCACATTGTCTACATAGCACATTGCTGCCGGTACATCAGCCAGCACGGAAGCCGCGTAAGGATCTTCAAGCCCGCTTGCCGGACCGCCTACCAGCATGCCGGGCATTGCAGCACCGGCCACCTGTGAAGGCCTGTGGTGGGGATCAGCAGGCGTAAATGTACCAAAGCCTGTCACATAGCAGTATCCCAGAGGGTTTGCACCCAGCAGGTAGTCCAGCTGAGCTTCTGCCAGTGCCTTGAAATCAGCTTCAGTATATCCCTTTGAAGAAGCAGTTCCGTTTGCGGCAACATCCGCAGCCATGCCGAACAGCACGCCGTTATTCGCAACAGTCATGTTGCTGCCCCAAGGGTAGTTATTCATAAGTCCCATCATATATCCGTCAGCTAATGATTTTTCTGCGATCTCGTCCGCCGCAGCCATAAGCCTTCCTGCCGCATCTGCAGATCCGTCCTTGCCGGACATTGCTAAATCATACTCTGCATAAAGTCCCATATCTGCCCAGCCAAGGCCTTCATTAATATCAGCAGCTGACTTAATCACTTCAGCAGGATCCGTCTCAGGCGCAGCATAAAGGTCTTCAGCTATATAAAGCTCAACTGCTGCCCAGTAGATTTCATCTGCAGCATTTCCGTCAGGATACTCTCCTGTTTCCATGCCTTCAGGATTCTTAAAGCCTGCCGCATCCTTATTGGCTACAGCATACTCCCATGACTTAACAGCCGCATCATAAGCAGTCTGTGCAAATTCGGGATCAATATCCTTGTATACAACGGATGCCATTGCCATTACTGCAGCAAAATCAGCAGTAGCAGTTATGGATACAGGCGAAAGGATAAGCGCATCCGTCTCTTCTTCAGGAGGAACAGCACCGGGGAATACCATTGCGGTCACTTTGTGATATACTCCGCCCTCGTCATTCTGCATCTTAAGCATCCAGTCAAGTTCAAAGCGTGCCTCATCCAGTACATCGGGAACACCGTTTCCGCTTTCGGGTATTCCTAAGTCATCAGCGTCATAGCCGTTATATGTATATGTATCGAGAAGATCGGCAACAGACTTTGCACCGGATACTACATATCTTCCGTAGTCACCCGCATCATGCCAGCCCCCTGATACATCAACCTTTTCACCGGTTCCGTATACGGTAGCCTTATCTGTGTGACACTCAGCATGGGCATATTCTGTACCGCTGATGGCAGCATCGGTTGCCACTCCGCACCTCTGTCTGTAGAACATAAGCACCGTCTCAGCCATCAGGTCATCATATACGTCTTCGCCGATAGTAAATGTATATGTAGCACCGGCCTCAGTATAAATGTAATATTCACCGGGCTCGGTCACCTCGCTGAAATCACCCTTTGCGATCTTTGCTCCTGCTGCCTTATCCTCAACAGCTTCCGAAAGAGTTCCCTCATAAACCACTGTTCCGGAAGAAGCATCACATACATAGAATGCCTCATTATTAATTTCAGTCTTTACAAAAACAGTCTTTGTGGAATCCGGTGTATAGCCCACCTGGTCGATATTCACATTAAGATATGCGGGAAGTCCGCCGGTATTCTGGGCATTGTCAGCATTCTTTACCACAAGCTTTACATTATCGATATAGATGTGATGGTCACCCGGGTCGGAAGCCATATCATCCATTTTTCCCATATTGAACACTATACGGGGCGAAGGATCGGAAGCTTCCTCCATAGTAAAATCTACGGAAAAAGACGTCACATCCGGACCTATCTCAATATAATCTCCCTGATAAGCATGATAGTCGCCGCCGTTTATCTGAAGCCTGTATTCCATCTTACGGTTTATGTCGGAGGAAACATCAAAACTGTATGTGTATTCACAGCCCTGTACAAGCTTAAATCCGTCCCAGTATGCCTGGTTGCCGTAGTCGACTGATCCGCAGCTGTGTATGAAACAGTCCAGCGCACCGTCTGTATTCTGCAGATCATAGAATCCGCCATTGGTATATACGGTAAAGTCATCCACCTCGCCGTCATCAAAATTGACATCCACAAGCACATCCCCTGTTTTGGGAACATCATCCTCAGATGCTTCGGCATTCACTGCATTTGTATATGGAGAAGCATTTGCAGCATCATTATCCGCAAGAGTAGCAGGCTGCTTCTCAGCCTTCTGGCCTACCATTATACTGTTAAAACCGGTCAGTGCATCCCCTACACCAGGTGTGTTTTCTTCTGTTGCTGCATCCTCAGAAACAGCACCCTCTTCCGGTACATTTTCCTCTGTAGCCGCCATACATCCGGCAGTCTGTATAAGCAGTACGCCTGCAAGCGCAGCCGCCATCAGCTTTCTCTTTTTCATTTATCGATCCTCCCTTTTATTGCGTAAAAACATCCTTACTTACATGCTAAAAATCACACCATAATCCAAGATATATGATACCATAAATACTGCCCCTGCGCCATCCGCAGCTCACTTTAAAAGGGACCTTTTTTTCCTTCTCACCCTGTTGATATGGCGCTCAAAATCCCCGCTTTTTAAAAGCTCTGCCATCACATACTGATCAAAGCTCGGAACAGTGCAGGAATAGAAGCCCAGCTTTTCATTAAAGCCCTCCACAAGAGTTTCCGGCAGTATCATATAGCCTATACGCATAGACGGAGCAAGCGTCCTGGAAAAAGTATTAAGGTATATCACATCTACATCCCTGCCCATGGAGAAAAGAGGCTCCTCAACTTTTCTGGAAACCGTCAGCTCCGAATCATAATTGTCCTCTATCAGGATACCGCCGCGTTTCTTTGCCCACCTTAAATACTCAAGCTTCTTTGAAATATCCGCAGTCACGCCTGACGGATAACTGTTAAAAGGGGTCACATGAAGGATGTCAGCTTTTGTTTTTTCCAGCTCTTCCGTACTGATTCCGTCAGCCTCCATAGTAAGCATGTCGCATTCAAGCCCCATAGCTTTGTACACATCGTAAATCTTTGCATAGGAAGGATATTCCAGCGCTACAGTCCGCCCCATTCCAAGGAACTGTGCGATCAGGCCATAAAGGTATTCAGCTCCGGATCCTACTATGATCTGGGACGGATCCACGGATATCCTTCTGCTCCTGGCAAGATACCTGCAGATCTCATTCCTCAGTTCAGGCAGTCCCTGGTTCGGCGACTTTACCATAATGTCCTCTCCCCTGTCCAGTATTACTTTCCGCATAGTCTTTGCAAATACCGAAAAGGGAAAATCACCTACATAATGATCCTTTATTTCATCATAGGATACAGAGGCTTTTTTCTCTGCATTTCCAAGGAAATCATCGCCCCTGTATATAACATATACTCCGCTCCGTTCCCGGCTCTGGACATAGCCTTCTTCATCAAGCAATGTTATGGCATGGTCTGCAGTTATGACGCTCACCCCTGTTTCATCAGCTATCACCCGCTTGGAAGGGAGCTTGCTGCCATAGGGATATGCTCCGGAAATAATATCCTCCACAAAAAAATGGTACAGCTGAATATATGCCGGAAGATCTGAGTTCTTGTCTATGCTGTAATTCATGTTTTACCCTCTTTTAAATCTGGTCATATAATTTTGTTCAATTCTGGTTATTTTAATATACCCAGTTGTATGATACTTTTTTTATCAGTTCATGTAAAGGACAAATCAAGTTTATGCCGCAAAGCGGCAGAAAGGAAAAAACAATGGTAAAGAAAAAACACATTCCGGCAATCCGCATAACAATCGCAGCATTCTTCATGGCGCTGAACATCGTCATGTCATCCTTCGGCATCCCGGTGCCCGGCGGACATCTCTATCTCTGCGACGCTGTCATCTGTCTTGCGGCACTGCTGTTAAATCCTTTTGAAGCATTTATTGTAGGCGGCGTAGGATCATTCTTAGGTGACATGCTTTTCTACCCCACCCCCATGTTTGTATCCCTTGTAACCCACGGACTGCAGGCAGTGGTTATTTCACTTATAGCCCACAAGACATTAAAGAACCACCCCAAGCTTGCATCAGGAATAGCAGTAACCGTCGGTGCAGTGATCATGGTTGTCGGTTATACCCTTGGCAAGACCTTCGTATACAGCACCTTTGAATACGCCATGATAAAGCTTCCTTATGAAATAGCTCAGGGCGCCCTGGGTGCAGTATTCGGCATGATGCTCTGCTGGAGATACGGCGTAAAGAACCTTTTCGACAGGTATCTTGGAAACGAACAATAAAAAACAGTAACTGTTCAGACCCCATCATCCCGGACAGTTATCTGTAAATCGCTCAGATCACGCAGAAGCCCCGCCTGCACATACAGCGCTAAGCGGGGCTTTTGTTTTACACTTTTGTTTTTCAGCTATCAGATTTCAGGCTCTATAAGACCGTAGGTATTTCCTTTTCTCTTATAAACTACATTGACCTGATCTGTCTCTGCATTGCAGAATACATAGAAGCTGTGGCCAAGAAGTTCCATCTGTACACAGGCATCCTCGGGATACATGGGCTTGATGTCGAACTTCTTGCTGCGGATGATCTTAATCTCCTCGTCATCCATGAAATCCTTTTCAAGATACTCCTTCTTAAAGTATCCGCCGTCCTGCTGCTTGTCTGTAAGCTTGGTCTTATACTTTTTAAGCTGTCTCTCGATGATCTCCTCTACAAGATCAATGGAAACATACATATCGTTGCTTATCTGCTCTGACCTGATGATGCTGCCCTTTACAGGGATGGTCACTTCGATCTTCTGACGGTCCTTTTCAACGGAAAGAGTAACATGTACCTCTGTTTCCTCGTTGAAATACTTTTCAAGCTTTCCTATCTTCTCCTCTACTGCGCTCCTTAAACCTTCCGTAACCTCGATGTTCTTGCCTAAGATCACAAATTTCATATCAGATCCCTCCTTGTCTAAAATGCGGTTCACACTACGGTTCACACTACGCGGCGGATCATAACACTTCCGCGTGCATCTGAATTATGTAGAAATTATAGCATAATCAAAGCTCTCTATCAATCCACCACTATGCACATACTCATTTTCCGGTCTTTGCACCTTTTGCCTTATGCCTCCTTAAATACTGGCCCCAAAAATGCTTTTCAGGCAGACATAGAAGAATGTATGTCACTGTCCCCAGAAGGAACAGTATTATCCCGGGCACCAGTCCCGGCGGCGTATAGCTGAAGCTGACGGTATGCTCGCCAGGGGTAAGTTTTACAGCATAAAGTGAGTTTACTGCCTCACAAACGCACTCATCATAATCAGCTGCTCCCATGTTTATAAGGTCCGCGGCCCCGGATGCATTCTTAACCTTTCCGGTTTCTGCATCTATATCATCACGCACAACATTTTTTATCTTCTTTCCGTCCACCCTTACTGTCCAGCCGGGTTCATAGGGAATTGATGTCACCATTATCTTCCCCTCTTTAGCACTGACCTTTCCTATAAGATATCTGTCAGTACTCTTATCCGTATCAAGCTCCCAGACATTTTCTGACAATTCCTTTATATCCTGTTCAAAAAGATTCCTGTCATAGCCTGCCACCAGGACGTTATGATATATTACAAAATCCTTGGCCACAGTCATCCTTAATGTAAGCCTGGTCCCTTTCTCATATTCCCCAAGCCTGACTACGATATAATTATCGCCCTCAAAATATGCCCCGTTGAATTTAAAGCGCCTGTCCACACTAGCCTGCATATCAGCGCAGTGCCTATCGAAAGTCTCACATTCCGGATGGTCTGCAAGATAACGCCATTCACAGTTTTCCCATTCATCCTCTGTCCAGGCGGCTGTCCACAGGTTCACCTCATGCTGGAATTCCGTCTTTATGAAAAGATACACAGGAGCATCATCCGTCACGGTATAATGAAAATCTATTGTCGGATCCCCTTCCCCGGTCACATCGTATTTCATCTGCTCACCGTAGGGCGAGTATGTAAGCGCAGATGCCACATAAGGCTCGTCATCCTGAGTTATCTCGTAAAAATACCTGTTCCAGTCGCTTAAATGCCCCTCTTCATCAAAAACCGTATTTCCAGCCAGCGTGCTCATATAGATATTCTGGCTCCGGAAGGGATTGTCATTGCCAAGGAACTTTATCCGCAGTATGTCGTCCGATGCCATATAGCCTATGGGAAGGGCATTTTTATTTTCGTAGTAATTTACTGATACCGAAACGCCGTCATGGTCTGCATATTCATACCTAAGCCCCAGCTTTTCGTAAGAAGGATTCAGGCACCTTATATTTGCAGCAGAGCCGTTTTCCTTTGCCATAACATACTTTATGCCCAGCAGGGAATCAGAGATCTCGGTATTGCCGTCATATCTGGAATAATAGGATTTTGTATCATACCCTAATGCCTCCAGGTATTTCAGTATCCTAGCATTCATAACTGAAGACGAATGTGAAACGCCCCTTAGCCTTATGGCATCATTGTCATTTACAAATCGGAAATATGTTTTCTCCGCACGGTAAAAACCGTCATCGTAGTCCTTAAGCACTGCCGCCGCAGCCTTGCTGTTCTGAATGAAATTCTGGTATGTTCCGTAATACGCATAGTCCAGTTCATCATCCACATCCTTCATCGTGTCATGGGCATTCCAGGTAAGCTCCGCCACTGATGCGGCAAGCAGGGCAAAAACCGCAGCCAGCTGCTTTATCTTTTTCCATTTCTGTTTCTTTTCGCTGTCCCGTTCACCTGCCTTGCCTTCCCCAGGGTAAAGCAAAAAGAAATAAAGGATAAGGTAGATTACGGAAATGTCAGCTGCTATCCACCCAGCCCGGTCGGCCATCTGCTCAAAACCTATGGCGAAAACAGTCACATCCAGTATCAATACTGTAATAATGCTTACAATAAAATGTTTTTTATCTGTCCCGGTTCTTTTTGAAAAAGCTTCGGCCGCCATTGAAAGGAAAATAAAAGAAAGCAGGAAGGAATACCTGAAAGGCAGCCAGTTAGGAGCCTGTCCTCCGTGCCACCACATATCAACAGGAACCGTCAGCATGGACATAATGACAGCCGCTATAAGAACTGACACTCCGATCTTTTTTCTTAATGAGATTTCCTTATTCATGAAAAAGAACGGGAGCAGCAGCACCGTAAAGAAACCGCAGTAAATTTCAGGCTTTCCCCAGACATTTACTGAATCATACTGCCCCGGAAGGAGCTGGGGCATAAGGTCAACAAGATCAAGGAGCAGGACAATGATATCCTTGTCCGCAAGGTTTTCCGGAAGACTTCCCGACATCCAGCCCCTAACCGCTTCCATATCATCCGCTGCCCGCTCAGTATTCGGCGTGCTCTGGAACCTGAAAGAATAATCAGGATCCGCAGTAAAGCTAAATTTTCCCAAGGCTAATGCATTGACCGTAGGAAGAAGCATAAAGGCCGCAAGACACATAGCAACAGATGTAGCGAAAGCCATCCGCATCAGAGTCTTTAATCCGCCATTTATATCAAACTTTTTCTCACTGCCCGCAAAAACATAATAAAAGAAATACAGTGCCACAAATATGCATATCATATAGCCTATGTAAAACTGCGATATGCACATAAGTGCCAGCGACGGAATGTATAATTTCATGTTCCCGTCATCAACAAGCATTTCAACGCCAAGGCAGATAAGAGGCAGAAATACCAGGCTGTCCAGCCACATAGGATTCATAAGCTGTATGACGCCGTATGCCATCATCGCATACATCGTGGAAAAAATAAGCGAGGATGCTTCTGAAACCTTTTTGGACCTTCTAACATAATGGTTAAAAGTTACGCCTGCGCATCCAAGCTTGCCTAACTGCATAAGAAGTACGGCAAGCTCAACATTTTTTTCAGGAAGGATGACTGCAAGGAGCGAAAATGGAGAAGCCAGATAATAGCCCACCGTCCCCATAAATCCTCCGGAAAGATTACCGGACCAGTCATAGAAAACAGAGCCGCTGCCAAGGAAAGCCGCGCGCAAGGCCTCGAAATAATAGATATACTGGCCGTTTAGGTCCAGCACCAGTATGCTCTTTTCTCCGAAGGGGTACATGCCGAAAATAGCATAGGCCACATATACAGAAACCGCCGGGATAATAAAGGCAGCAATATAGGTCCTGCTCTGTTTTAAGAGTTTCTTAATAAGATCCATTATCTTACTTTTATAACATATACAGATTCATATCCGGAATCGCTGATTCCCTCGTAAACCACTTCACCGAGGCTGCAAAGGAAATCCGTATCTATCTCATCCGAATACCTCGCATACTCCCGGCTTCCCGCAAAAATATATTCCACACCGTATTTATCAAGAAGTTCCCGCACCATGGTCTCATCACCGTATGTTGCGGTATAAATATCATCCACATCTTCATTGCGTCCGTCGATCGGCCCCACATCATTGTGCCACAGCCACTCATGTGTACGCCATCCTGCCACAGTCCTTGTAGCCGCAAAAACAGAAACCCTGTCATCAAGAGTATATGCATCACCATGGGCCTCCAGCACGACTGTACCCGGCTCTACATTTTCTTTTATCCACTCAATTGCGTAATAGTCTTCATCAGCTTCCCGCTTAACAAAATAATCCGCTTCCAGTTCTTCCTTTTCGTTTTTGTCCAGCACGTTTCCATACCACCTGTTTGCATAAGCAAAGAAATACGTGCAAGACACCAGTGTAAGCAGAAATGCGATTATTCCCCACTTTCTCTGCCCCCTCATCTCAGGGCGCAGAATAAACCGTATCAATACATATCCCATGAAGACCGCCATCATGGAATTGGTCTGGTATGTCAGCTTAAACATGGTATTGAAACGCTCATATGAGCCAGCATAGATGTCCTTAAGGTATATGATTTCCGGAATGAGCACAAGGCCAGCGGAACACATGCAGGTCAGCATCAGGTATAGCTCATCCGGCAATAGGTTCCTTAAAAATTCCCTAAGGCTTTTTCCTGCCCGATTCTTTAAAAGCATTACAAAGAAAGCAATAAACATGCCGAAAGGCAGTCCCCACATAACTACAAGCTGATAAAACCTTGAATGCTTTGACGTAAATGCAACACCGCTTGCCATAGGCACGAAGCTGACAACAAATGGCAATGATACGATCAGGCCGCCAAGGATAAACATTACCCCCTGAACAGCCGTCAGTATGACAACATTCAGTATCTTTTTGTGATTCCTGATGTTAAGCGCCAGAAGGATGGATCCAGCCACCACATAATAGATGGCAACATCCCATGAACTGCACATATAGAATATGCCCATTAATACCGCACAGACTATTAGCCTCGGATCAAGCAGTTCATGCAGCCAGTCTATCCTGTCCTCTTCATCAGCATATTTACTATTCCGCTTATCGATCATGAAGGAAAGCAATAGACCTAGGAAAGTCATGACATAAAGCTGGTTTACCACATGGGCGTGCAGGTCGCCGGTAACCATTGAATAGGCACCGAACTCAACCGCAGTCTTATCCTCCACATCTGGAATACTGCCTATATAGCGCGAAGAATCCGCAAACCAGTATTCCTGATAATCCCTGGTAAGCTGCAGCATTTCCCTGACCATCGGCACTATCTTGCTGTAGATCACATACTGCATATTTGCGGAAAACACAGACACGGCTGCAGCCGCAAAGCCCGCACTGTAGCAATGGAACATCTTATGCTTCACATTTTCAGCTTTTTTTACGGAAGATGCCATAAGCTCAAAAGCCAAAACAAAAGGCAGGGTGAAATATACCGCGAAGGCTGTACCCATGCCGAAATTATATCCAAGGGAAACCGTATTTCCGGAAAGCTTTGTCAAATAAGTAAATATATACTGTCCGAAATAATAGTAGTTCAGTTTCTCACCTGCAAACCACATATCATCAGGCGGGAAATAGTCTGTGAAAAACATCCGGTTCATGAAACCATAATCCATCATTTTTTCCTGACCGAAAGCCTCAGGCCTGAAACAGCGGTAATAACAGAAGAAGAAAAAAGAAAAAAGGAAAATAAATTCCATGAACAGCACTGAGCCGCTGGGGATGCCACAAGGGAACAGTGCCTCAAAAAAGCTGCCGTCTCCTTCTTCCGCCCCATCTTCAACCTCTCCCTTCGCTGCTTTATTTTTCTTAAGGCTTATTACTGCAGGCAATACTCCGAGAAGTACTGCCATAAGAACAGTAGTGATAATACAGGCAGAAAAAGAAAACTTCATTATATGTATTGACGAAAAAAACCACATTAAATAGCCCGCAAGCAGCCAGCCAAGTATCTTGGAAAAGATCCATCCCCTGTCAGAGAAATTCTTAAAAAGCCTGCTTACTGACGGATATGCCGCAGCCCCCAGGACAAGCATTGTCAGGTACCAGAGCATCATATAAGGAAAATCGTTTCCAAAAATGATACCTGCTGCAGTTACTAAGAGTATGAAGAGAACCGGGTAGATTATCCCCTGGATTTTGCTCAATTTGAAATCATTATTAGTTTTGTTCTGTGTTTCTGTTTCCATAGTATTTCTCTTTATTCTATAATTATTGTATGTTAGTTTTCCTACGATTCATAAGTATCTCTTCCGCCACCTGCAGGTCATCCGGCGTCGTTACCTTTATGTTTTCGTAGCTTCCCATTGTGATCTTTACCTTCTGTCCGGAGTACCTCTCCGCCACCATGGCATCGTCAGTAAAGAATCCGCTTAAGCCTTTTTCTGCAGCTTCCTTTTCTGCCTGTTCATAGGCTGCTTTTATAAGCGGCATCTTAAAGGTCTGAGGTGTCTGGATGATCCAGGCCCTTGCTCGGTCTATGGTACTTTCCACGAAGCCGTCTGCATCCGAAAGCTTTATTGTATCCTTGGACGGAACTGCAGCAACACTGGCACCGTATTCATAAGCATCTTCTATGGTCCGTTCTATTACATCCACAGTGATGAGCGCTCTGGCTGCATCATGTATGAGAACTATATCCGCATCAGATATTGCACGTATACCGTTATACGATGAGTTATAACGTTCTTTTCCACCGGCCACTATTCTCCTCACCTTCGCAAAATCATATCTCTCTGCAATCTCGTGCTTCACTTTATCCTCGTCACCAGGCGTTACCACCAGCACGATCTCCGAAACGCTGCTCTTCGAAAAACAGTCTATCGCATAATAAAGCAAAGGATGTCCGCAGAGTTCCAGATACTGTTTCGGAACGTCTCCCCCCATCCTTTTTCCTGTGCCGCCTGCAAGTATCACTGCAGCAGATTTTATCTTTCCTTTATTCATGATCTCTGTCCTAATCTCAGATTCGGCACCGCATTCAGATCCGGTCCGGCAAATTCACCCTTCAGGTATTCATAATATGCTGCCGCACCGATCATTGCCGCATTGTCAGTGCAATATATGGGTGCCGGCCTGTAAAAAACAATATCCCTTTTTGCACATTCCTTTTCCATAGCCTCTCTCAGATGCCTGTTGGAAGCCACACCGCCGGCTATGGCAAATTTCTTATCGCCGTTTTTATCAAGAGCTAACATTGCATGCTCCGTAAGCACATCTACCACAGCCTTCTGAAAAGATGCTGCCACATCGCTCTGGCTTATCTCTATTCCCTGCATTTTGGCAGAATTCAGATAATTGAGTACGGCACTCTTCAAGCCGCTGAATGAAAAATCATATTCTGAATCACCGACTTTTGCCCTCGGGAAGTCAATTGCCTCTGGATTGCCCTCATCAGAAACCTTGTCTATCTTAGGTCCTCCGGGATATCCCAGTCCGATGGCCCTGGCCACTTTGTCAAAAGCCTCTCCTGCCGCATCGTCCCTGGACATGCCAAGCACTTCATATTCTCCGTAGTCTTTTACCCTTACCAGGTGGGTATGGCCTCCTGATACCACAAGGCAGGGAAAAGGCGGCTCCAGTTCCGGATGGTCGATATAATTTGCGGATATATGCCCTTCTATGTGATGAACTGCGATAAGCGGCTTGCCGGCCGCGTAGGCAAGGCCTTTTGCAAATGAAACACCCACTAACAGCGCTCCAACCAATCCCGGTCCGTAAGTAACAGCAACCGCATCCACATCAGACAGTTTCATGCCTGCCTGAGTCAGACTTTCCCTGATCACACGGTTTATCCTCTCCGTATGCTTTCTTGATGCTATTTCCGGCACAACTCCGCCATAAAGTGTATGGATATCTATCTGTGAAGAGATCACATTGGATAAGACTGTTCTTCCGTTCAATACAACCGACGCTGCTGTTTCGTCACAGGAAGACTCTATTGCAAGTATCTTTACATCGCTCATTTATTGCGTACCGTCCCTTTTTACCATATCAAAGCCCAGTATCTTCCATCTTCCTTCCTCGTCCTTACGCAGTATATAAACCTCCTTGGTGCTCTGATACACTGTTCCGGATTTGAGCGTGTAGGTGGAATACAGCCTTGCACACTCGTATCCGTCATGAGTGAAATACTCAACTTCCGTAGACGGCGATACCACACTGTCATATATCGTAATATTTGATGCTTTGAAAACTTCTATATCAGCCTGCAGGGCCACCAGATAATCCACATCCGACTGCTGGTCCTTGAGTTCCTGATCGAATAGGGTCCTGGACAGCATGGACAGGCTGGTAAGCTCCTGGTCGCTGTATTTCTCATTATAGAAACACTTTGTTATCTCGTTATAGTACTTAACTACCTGTACAGGCGTGGCAGGATACTCCTTGTACGGAGCTTCTGCTATTATCTTCTGCACTGCAGTCATTTCCTTCGCAGTCTCGTTTTCCAAGGACTGCTCAGTCTCCCTGCCCCGCTGGGAAGTCATGAAAACATAACCGCCGATCAGAACCGCGGCGACGATGACCATTATGATGACCGTCTTTATTATGTTTTTCTTTCCCTTGCCTGACAAATCTGCTATGCCTCTGTTATTAAGAATTTGCTTCCCTTATCTTAAGTTCCGGATTCTTAACGCTTACCCTGGTATTAGGCGGAACAGGCTCCGTTATAAATGCGCTGCCGCCGATGGTTGAATTTGCCCCTATCACGGTATCTCCGCCAAGAACCGAAGCATTTGAATAAATGGTCACGTTGTCGCAGATGGTAGGATGTCTCTTTACTCCCTGTAAGAGCTGACCTTCCCTGGTGGAAAGTGCGCCTAAAGTCACACCCTGATAAAGCTTTACATTGTTGCCGATCACGGTAGTCTCGCCTATTACCACACCTGTTCCGTGATCGATAAAGAAATACTCGCCTATAGTGGCACCGGGGTTGATATCGATTCCCGTCCTTGAATGAGCGTACTCTGTCATAATACGCGGGATAAAAGGAACTTTCCTCAGGTACAGCTCATGTGCAATCCTGTAAATAAATATGGCGTTGAAACAAGGATAGGAAAAAATGATCGCTTCCTTGCTGAGGGATGCAGGATCGCCGTCATACGCAGCCTGAATATCGGTAAGCAGGACCCTCTGTATCTCAGGAAAACACTCTGCAAATTCATAGCTGATCCTTTCAGCCTTCTCCCTTATATCGCTTGATTCACTGTATTCGGCACAGTCATAGCTAAGCGCGATAACAATCTGCTTGGTCAGTTCTTCGATGATAGAGCTAAGCATCTCGCCGGCAAAATAATGGGTCGTGGTCTTTTCGAAAGCCACCTGTCCAAAATACCCCGGAAACATGAGCTTGCGGATTGCCTTCACTATCACTATTATCCTGTCACGGTCCGGAAGCCTGTGCCGTCCCAGGGCATTGAGAAGCTCTATCTCCTCATAATTTTTGTTCATCTGATTGACAAGCTTATCCAGAATAGCCGTCTTTTCTTCCTGAAGCATTTATCTACCTCGCTTTTATTATCTGATCAGTTCAATATTGCCTGATGCGCTTTTAACCGTGTTACTGCTCCTCATCCTCAAACATAAGCTCCACGCTTCTTCCGTCCCTTGCGGCATGGGCATTGGGAAATATCCCCCTGACCATCTTCATAAAAGGCTCCGGATTTATAAGCGCCGGGCTATAATGGGTAAGCCACATTTCCTTTGGATGTGCCTTTGCGGCAAGCTCTGCAGCCTCCCTAAAGGTCATATGCTTTTTGCTCTTTGCGGAATCCAGCTTTTCATCCTCGCCGTACATACCTTCACATATGAAGATATCTGCATCTTCCGCATTCCTTATTATGGATTCCGTAGGCCTGGTATCCGTTGCATAGGTCACTTTTATGCCCTTCCGCTCCGGTCCCATGACCATGTCCGGAGTATAAACCGTATCACCCTCGCTTATGGTCTGGCCGTGCTGCAGGCGGTTCCAGTACTGCAGGGGTATGCCTAATGACTTGGCAGCCTCTGCGTCAAAACGCCCCTTTCTTTCTAGCACTATGCTGTATCCGTAACAGACTACATTGTGGTTTACCTTAAAAGCCTGTATATAGCCGCCAGGAATTTCAATCCTTTCCTCAGGACTGCTTAACTCGTGGAACTTTATCTTAAAGGGCAGTTCCTTTGCAATGACCCGCAGGGAATTTACCACTCTTTCAAGTCCCTTGGGACCTATCATCAGGACATCCTCGGTCCGTTCCGAATTTGCCATATTCAAAAGCATGCCGGGCAGTCCGCTTATATGATCCGCATGGTAATGGGTAAAGCACATGATCCCTATCGGGTTTGCGCTAAGTCCCTTTTTCGCCATTGCGATCTGGGTTCCTTCGCCACAGTCTATAAGTATGGTGGTGCCGTTACACCTGGCTGCAAGGGATGTAAGAAACCTCTTTGGAAGAGGCATCATCCCGCCGGTTCCCAGCAAACAAATATCAAGCATATTAACTCCGTTTCGTAACTGTTCAGAACCCTGCGGGTTCCTCCAGTTACAGCAGCCCGCAATTGAAAATTTGCTGCGCAAATAGCGGGCTGCTATCGTTAAATTTACTCTTCTGTACGCCCTCAGCAGCAAGTGCTTCGGGCTATCCTGAATAGTTACTCCGTTTCCACATTATCAGGGCATCCTCAGCAGGTTCCCTGTAAAAATTTCTCCTAATTCCTTCGGTTCTGAATCCGAGCTTTTCGTAAAGTGTTATGGCAGCCTGATTCCCTGCCCTTACTTCCAGGGTAAAATCCTTTACCCCTTTCTCTCTGCCGGCCTTCATCAGTTCATTCAAAAGTTCGAAGGCTATGCCGTTTTTTCTGTACTCCGGCTTTACAGCCACATTTACCACATCAGCTTCATCAAAGCTCAGTATGAGCCCTGCCTGTGCCACTAACTCGCTGCCTATATAAGCCACACGGAAAAGATATATCTCCGGCTTATCCAGGCTGTCTTTAAAAGCCTGAATGCTCCAGGGTGTGGAAAAACACATTGCCTCCAATTCTGCGGAAGCAGTCAGGCCATCAGCCGTCATAGGACGGATATCAATCTCCATTCTGTTCCCTTCTCACCCTCTCGGCCTGGGATACCCGCAGGTACTCAGGGGCAAAATCCTCTGCCGGGGTTATCTTCCCTGCCCTGTAATACTCTTCTGCAAGGGCAGCCAGGCAGGCCGCATCCTGCGCATTTCTGTGTGCAGGGGCAAATATTATCTCTGATGTCATGTTTTCGCATATTATATCCCGATATACCGGCACGCCGTCGCCCAGAAATATAATCTTCTTTGAACTTTTCTTTGCAATTTCATCCGCAGCCTGACACTGGCTTGCTACATCAAGGGCATCCTGCGGCTTACATTCTTTTAGCCGGCATACTTTGTCTGCCCCATCATACTCAAAACTATAGATGCCGCTGTATACCTGATTCCGCCTTGCATCCATCATAGGACAAATAATGTCACTAACACCGTAAAACTGATACGCCATTGCCTCCAGCGTAGGCACTGCTATAACCGGTATCCCAAGTGCCTCGGCCATTCCCTTTGCAAGAGCCGCCCCTATACGAAGTCCGGTAAATGAGCCAGGGCCTGCTGCCACTGCTATTGCATCAGCCTTCCCATTGTCATACTCCGTCATTCTGCCAAGTTCCTCAAGCATAGGAAGAAGTGTTTCCGAATGTGTTTTTTTATGGCAGGTGGTATATATGCCGACAAGTATTCCGTCCCGCATCAGCGATACCGTTGCCGTCATACCACTTGAATCAATTGCAATAAGGTTCATAGCGCCCTCACGAATTATTTAATCTGCATTTATTTTTATCCTGCGATAATCATTTCCTTTGTCCGGATCCTTTTCTATAGTGATCCGCTTGACACTATCCGGCAGTATGTCTTCAATAAGCTCCGCCCATTCTATCATACACACGCCCTGTCCGAAGATATAGTCATCAAAGCCCACTTCCTGCATTTCCTCCGGATCCTCTATGCGGTAAACATCAAAGTGGTAAAACGGCAGCCGTCCCCCTTCGTATACCTGCACAATGGTAAAGGTCGGTGAATTCACATGCTCATCTATTCCCAGCCCCTTTGCTATCCCCTGGGCTAATACCGTCTTTCCGCAGCCCATATCAGCATAAAGGGTTATGACATCACCGGGCTTAGCATCCTGTCCCAGCCTCACCCCGATATCAAAAGTCTCCTCAGGGCTGAAAGTTTCCATTATTTCTTCTCTCATAATCCTTCGCCCCGTTTAAAACCTTATCTTTACCCTTTTAGGCTCCATGTATTTTCCGATGAGAGCCATCAGCGCCGGCAGGTCATCCCCCAGCTCCTTCCTCGGGAATATGGAGGCATTTAGCTTTCCCGTATACACGATGATGCTCTGCTTGGTGGAAACAGCCTTTGTGCACTGATCCCAGCTTACCTTTCCGCTCTCGCCATCCTGAAAAACAGAAATCCCATCTGCGCTTATATCATAGGTTATAGGCTTCTTAAACACGGGGTTCATCATCTGCACCTTTGACCTGTACCAAAGGTTAACAGGCAGGTAGAGTATCAGCAGCACGCCAAGTGCAAGGTACATGATTTCCCCGAACCTGAAATAAAATATCACTCCTGCAGCTCCGAAACACACCGACAGTATGCCCGACACCTTTGTGTATGCGTGGTATAACAGGAAATCATAAAGCACCTTGCTCGTCATATTTACGGTAAACCGCAGTTCGCTCGGACTTGATGGTTCCTCAGTATTTTCCTGTTCTTCTTTTTTTTCTTCTGTATCCATATTATCAGTCATCTTATTTAAAAATTTCTATGCCAAAACATAGTTCGGGCATAATATAACAATATAACATAATACCAAAAAAAGAGCCTGCTTGCAAATGCAGACTCTTTTTCTAATATGCAGTCATTTTTTCCCGGCAGGCAGCCGAAGGAAGAGTGCTGGCCACACAGAAACCGGCTCTTATTCCTCAAACGCACCGTCCTCGTCTTCCTCAGGCTCTATCATCCAGACATTCATATCCACATTGACCTTTACGCCCGGCACAGCCCCGTCCGTACTGTACTGCCACATTCTTACCGGATAGGGATAATACATATAATCATTATAAAATGCATACCATACTGGATACTCATACACTTCCTTTATATCCAGCATCTCCGCAAAAGTATTTGTACCACCGTATATCATAGGCTCGTAGCCGGCTTCCTCTATGCACTCACAGAAAGTCTTTACAGCCTCTGTCCTAACTTCCCGGGTTATTTTATTACCCCTGGCCTCGCTGTCATCCGGCCGTTCCACATCTATGGCAACCGGCAGTTCTATCTTGTACGGGCTTATTGCGTCAATGACAAATTCAGCCTCTTCCCTGCCTTCATCCTCATTTATCGCCTGGGTATAGAAGTATACTCCGACCTTTATTCCGGCCTTTAGTGCGCCCTGGATATTATCTTCAAAATAATCATCAGTTACTATGGCACCGCTGCCATATCCCCTGAAACCGACTCTTATCATGGCATACTCAACACCGGCATCGGCTACTGCCTGCCAGTCGACAACACCCTGGTGTTTGGATACATCTATCACATGGGCAATCTTTACATCCGAATCTCCCACATATTCCATCATGCCATTGTCAGATACCGCAAAATCATTATGGGAATAGCTATTTCTTGGGATAGACTCATCTACAGGAACAAAATGATATCCGCCGCCTGACATGAATATCAGGTATTCCGGATAAAGTTTCCTTATCACATCATTTATGGACGAGCCCTTTTCAGTAAGCTCGATCCGTATGGAATCCTTTACTTCCTGCCTGCCTTCCGCAACGCCTTCCAGCCTTGCATCATACACCAGTTCGTCAATATCTATCCCGGCATATTCTTCCTGCAGTGCAGCAAGTTCAGCTTCAGCCTTATCAGCCCGCTCATCGCTCTTTTTCTTTCCTGCAAGAGCAACTGCGGTAAGTATCGCCAGGGCAATAACAGCAAATCCCAGAAGATTGCAGATTGTGATCAGCGGTTTCCTTCTGCGCCCGCCTTTTTTTTCAGGTGAATTCTTCTTGCCGTCACCGTTTCCGCCGGGTTCCCTAGAGTCTTTGCCCTTCTTTTCAGTATCAATTTCACTCAAATAATCCAAATCCATGTCCTATAAGTTATCATAAATAAGAGAATTTATCAACCATTCCTACTTTTTCTATATTTGCGGTTTTATCACGAATGTGTTATAATTTGCATATAATTAGGAAAAGTAGCGATTAATTATGAATGACGGATTAAACAATACAAACAGGGAATTTCCGGCCCGAGTAATAAAACTGAATTTTTTTAACATTGCGGCTGCGGCCTGCGGGCTTTTGGCACTCTTTTCGATACTCACCGGCGTCTTCCCTCTTTTCTTCGGAAGCCTGTCCATTATATTTGCAGTGCTTTCAAAGGGAAGCGACCTATATATGAGCAAACTGGCAAAATCGTCAGTTATAACATCCGCATTCAGCATGATAATGGGCGGAGCCATCACAGCTCTCGTTATATATAATTTCGCTGCCCACCCTGAGATAGTCGACCAGGCATTCGTTGCTACCTATGGTGTAACCTACGAAGAGTACTTCGAAGGGATGGAACACTACAGTGAAACCGGTGAGATACCTGAATTCCTGTTAGATACAAATGGTAACCTAAAATATTAACGGAGACCGCTTATGATTACAGGTGCAATAGGGGCTATCGGCGGATTTGATCCGACTGCCGCCTATACAGTAACATACAGACCTGCTACACCTGCCGAGAAGGCTACAGGTGAAGTTAAAAGCGGCGATTTTGTCCGTGAAGATGCCGATGTGCAGAAGAGCAGCGACGATCCCATTGCGAAATCTGCAAAAAAGGGAGAGTGTCAGACATGCAAGAATAGAAAGTATGTGGACGGCTCGGATGAGAATGTATCCTTCAAATCAGCTGCCAAAATCAATCCTAACGCAGTTTACGCAAAGGTGCGCGGGCACGAGCAGGAACATGTGGCCAATGCCTATGACAAAGCAGAGCAGGCCGGCGGCAAGGTTCTGCATGCCAGCGTTGCCATACATTATGCTACCTGTCCCGAATGCGGACGCAGATATGTTTCCGGAGGTACTACCTCCACCATGATCCGCTACCCTAAGGACAACGCTTACGGATCTAACAAAAAGGCTTTCGAAGCAGAAGCTACTAAAGGAAATAATATAGACTTTGCTGTGTGAACAGCAGTTTTTGATCATAAACTTAACGGCTTGACTATGGGACAATTAAAAAAGAATTCGGAAATCAAAGCCAGCGCAAGGGAATACCTGCTTGGCAACTATGTAAGAGTCATATCAGTGCAGTTTCTTTTCCTCTTCTTTTCCTGGGGAATATCCACAGTATGGGGCGCTATTCCGGGCACCGGAACGGGCGTGATGATACTTACCGGAGCATTGACTTTCTTTTCCTACGTGCTCATACAGGTCCTGATTTTCGGGCTGAGCAGAATGTATTTAAAACTCTGCTGCCGGATGAGCTATGGAATGTCGGACCTTTTCGGCGGGCTTAGAGACAACCGTGTAGTTCTGAGTGCGCTGCTCTTAGCCGCCCTTCAGTTTGTATTTACATTTCCCGCAGACGTGCTGGCACTGCTGTCCTTAAGCAGTAAGGACCCTTCGCTTGCAACGCTCTCACTCATTGTCCGCCTGGTCGGGATGCTGATATATTACATCATATGGCTGCCCTTTTCACAGCTCTACTATGTGCTGCTTGATCTTCCCGACAAAGGGGTCGGCGACTGCATCAGGATATCATTCTGGCTGATGAAAGGTCAGAAACTTAAATTAGTCGGAATCCAGCTGAGTTTTATCCCGCTGATCCTTCTGAGTATACTCACCGTAGGAATCGGTATGATCTGGGTTACACCCTATATGAATGCTTCCTACGCATGTTTCCACCTGAATCTTACTGATGTAAAATCCGCAGGCTGATATTCTTCCCCTGTATACGCTGCCTTTTTATAAAAATATTTCAAGTCCTCAGCTTCGAAAAATACGTACCGTATTTCACTTCACTCATGAAATACGAATATACTTATAAGAATAAGTAATAGCTCACATATCCACCTAGAATTCCATCATATAGATCAGCGCAAAAAAGACCTGCAAAAATGCAGGTCCTTTAGATATCTAACAAAGAATTATTTTACTGCGGCATCACATGTCATCCCCTGAATCATCACTCCTAAGGGTTCCCTGGCTGGCATTCTTAAGATATGCATTGATGAACCTGTCTATATCACCGTCAAGGACAGCGTCAGGATTTCCGGTTTCCTCGCCGGTCCTGTGATCCTTTACCATCTGATAGGGCTGAAGCACATATGAACGTATCTGGCTGCCCCATCCTATAGCCTTAAGGTCTCCCTGTATGCCCTTAAGCTTAGCCTCATCCTCCATCTGCTTGCGCTGAAGAAGCTTGCCTCGAAGTATCTCCATAGCCTTGTCCTTGTTCTGGAACTGTGAGCGCTCATTCTGGCAGGTTACGACTATGCCTGTAGGGAAATGAGTGATACGTATAGCGGATGAGGTCTTATTAATATGCTGTCCGCCGGCACCGCTGCTTCGGTATGTATCTATCCTTATATCATCATTCTTTATCTCTATCTCTGAATCATCCTTAAGTTCAGGAAGAACATCAAGTGACACGAAAGATGTCTGCCTCTTTCCCTGCGCGTTAAAAGGAGATATGCGCACAAGTCTGTGAACTCCCTGTTCACTCTTAAGATAACCGTAAGCGTTTTCTCCGCTTATCTGGAAATCCGCGGATTTAACACCGGCTTCATCGCCTTCAACCATTGTAAGCTCTTCAAAGGTAAATCCCTTTCTTTCAGCCCAGCGCATGTACATACGGTAAAGCATTCCGCACCAGTCACAGCTCTCTGTACCGCCTGCGCCTGCATTAAGGCTTAAGATGGCATTGTTTGAATCATAAGGGCCGGTAAGCAGAGTCTTCAGCCTCATGGTCTCCAGACGATTGATCAGCGAATCCAGTTCGCTCCTTACCTCGTCTATCATCGAAGCATCGTTTTCCTCATTACCCATGGCTATAAGAACCTCAATATCCTCATAGGCCTGCTCCATAGCCTCACATTCCTCTACGGTATCCTTGAGGTTCTTTGCTTCCTTTGACAGCTTGTTGGCACGGTCCGGGTTATTCCAGAAATCCGGTGATGCCATATCCATATCCAGCTCTTCCATCCTCTTTTTCTTTGAAGGAATGTCAAGAGAATCCCTTACTTCCGCAAGAGGATCCTTGTACTGCTGTAATTCTATTTTCATCTGGTCAAGTTCAACCATAATATACTCCTTTTATCTTAAAGTACAAAAACGACAGCTCCTTTTTAGAGATCAGCGCTACTGTTTCTTAAGATACTCGGGATGGCACTCCTTTACTTTCCTGCCGCTTCCGCAGGGACAAGGCGCATTAGGATAAATCTTAACCGCTGCACGCTTTACAGGTGTCTTTACAGAACTTTCATCCTTGTTAGTTCCGGTTACCTTTGCTACCTGCTCACGTTCTACCTTCTTTTCAAGCCTTATTCTGAAGAGGATACGGACAGTTTCTTCCTTTATAGCCTGCTCCATGGCATTGAACATTTCAAATGCGCTCTTCTTGTATTCAGCAAGAGGATCCTGCTGTCCCATACCGGAAAGGCCTGAAGCCTTCTCCAGCTGATCCATATCATCAATGTGGTTCATCCACTTCTTATCTATGGATTTAAGCAGGATAACACGCTCAGCCTCACGGATCATTTCAGGTTCAGGGAACTCAGCCTCTTTAGCTTCATAAAGCTTTACAGCCTCTTCCTTAAGCTGCTGAACCACGCTGTTCTTCTTCTTTTCGATACGTTCTGCTGTAATGGGCTGAAGAGGAATCAGAGGCAGAAGCAGTTCATTAAGTTCCTTCAGATCCCAGTTCTCAGCGTTGTTTTCCTCGCCGATAACAGTCTCCACAGCTTCCTCAACGATATCCTGTATCATCTTGTAGATAACATCACGCATGCTCTCTCCGTTAAGCACGCGCCTGCGCTCCGCATAGATTATCTCACGCTGCTCATTCATTACCTGGTCGTACTGGAGCACTGTTTTTCTTCGTCCGAAGTTGTTGTTCTCGATACGGGTCTGCGCCTTCTCGATAGCCCCGGAAAGCATCTTATGCTCTATACGCTGGTTCTCAGGAACGCCCAGTGAATTAAATACATTTATAAGTCTCTCTGAACCGAAGAGTCTCATCAGATCGTCCTCAAGAGAGATATAAAATACAGACCGTCCGGGATCGCCCTGACGTCCGGAACGTCCTCTCAACTGGTTGTCTATACGTCTTGACTCATGACGCTCAGTTCCCAGAATCAAAAGTCCGCCTGCTTCCCTTGCCTCTTCATCAAGCTTAATATCAGTACCACGACCCGCCATGTTGGTTGCAATGGTAACAGATCCGTGGATACCCGCATCAGCGACTATCTCAGCTTCCTGCTCATGGAACTTAGCATTCAGCACGTTATGCTTTATGCCTTCCTTGGTAAGAAGCCTGCTCAGTTCCTCAGATGCATCAATATTTACGGTACCTACCAGTATAGGCTGGCCTGTTGCATGGACTTCCTTAACTCGCTCAACTATCTCGTGCAGCTTTTCCTTTCTGGTACAGTATACGCAGTCCTCTTCGTCTATACGGGCTACAGGCTTATTGGTAGGGATGGCAATAACGTCCATTCCGTATATATCACGGAATTCCTGTTCCTCCGTCATTGCAGTACCGGTCATGCCGGCTTTCTTCTCGAATTTGTTGAAGAAGTTCTGGAACGTAATGGTAGCAAGAGTCATGGACTCACGCTTTACCTTAACATGCTCCTTTGCCTCTATAGCCTGATGGAGACCGTCTGAGAAACGGCGCCCCGGCATAAGTCGTCCTGTAAAAGCATCAACGATGACAACCTGATCGTCTTTTACGATATAATCCTGATCCTTAAACATCAGGTAGTTTGCGCGAAGGGCAAGTATGATGCCGTGCTGGATCTCACTGTTTTCAGAATCCGCAAGGTTCTCAATATGAAAGAATTTCTCTACCCTTGCAACACCCTGCTCGGTAAGATTGACCAGCTTATCCTTTTCGTTAAGAATAAAGTCACCGGTTTCCTCAGGCTGGCTGTCGGTATGCATCATGGAATCCATAACCGCATCCAGCTTGTAGATCATTTCCTCATCATCACCGCGCTTCATCTGCTTTGCAAGCACGTCGCATACTTCATAAAGCTTGGTAGCCTTTCCGCTCTGACCGGATATGATAAGAGGGGTACGGGCTTCGTCGATAAGGATGGAGTCCACCTCGTCGATGATGGCATAATGCAGGCCACGCTGAACCAGCTGCTCCTTATAGATGACCATGTTGTCACGGAGATAATCGAAACCAAGTTCGTTGTTTGTTATATAAGTGATGTCACATCCGTACATTGCACGGCGCTCCTCACTCTTCATATCATTGGTTATATATCCAACGGTAAGTCCTAAGAACTTGTGTATCTCACCCATCCACTCAGCATCACGCTTTGCCAGGTATTCGTTTACCGTTACAACACATACGCCCTTGCCCTCAAGCGCATTAAGGTAGGAAGGCAGTGTTGCCACAAGAGTCTTACCTTCACCGGTACGCATCTCTGCGATCCTGCCCTGGTGAAGCACGATACCGCCGATAAGCTGTACACGGTAGTGTTCCATTTCCCTGACTCTTCTAGCCGCTTCCCTTACAACGGCATAGGCCTCAGGAAGTAGCGCATCAAGAGTTTCACCATCTGAAAGGCGCTTTTTAAATTCATCAGTCTTAGCACGAAGCTCTTCATCGCTTAAGGCCATCATGCTGTCCCTGTAGCTTTCAATCTTATCTACTATCGGATATATCCTTTTCAGCTCATGCTCACTATGAGTACCGAAAACTTTTTCAAGAATCTTCATAATTTAGTCCTTTTTGTCCTTTCGCATAAAGCATTTATAAATGCATTAAACACTTCATTATAGCAAAATCTGGCAGGTTCTGCAATGTTGTATAGAACGCCGCCCATGCGATAAAACATAGCAATAGGGAAGATGCTTTACCGCATCTCCCCTATCCTTAGGGTCATAATCGACCACTTAATTATTTCAATACTTCATTGCTTCCTCTTCACCATTCATCACACGAAGCGCCCCCTGTGCAAGGGCTAACAGCTCATCTTCGCCGGGATATACAGTAACAGGTGCGATCCACTCTACGCGCTCTTTTATCTTAGCTACCGCAAGCTTTGAGTATGCGATACCGCCGGTAAGGATTATCTGGTCTACCTTGCCCTCAAGAACAGTTGCCTGTGAACCGACATTCTTGCATACCTGGTATACAAAAGCATCATAAAGCTCGATAGCTTCCTTATCGCCTTCAGCACACTTGCCTTCAACGATACGGGCATCATTTGTTCCCATATATGCATTGAATCCGCCGCCGCCTACGAGCTTCTTATAAATCTCCTGCTCAGTATACTTTCCAGAGAAGCAAAGCTTTACAAGGTCTCCGGGAGGTACAGCGCCTGCTCTCTCAGGCGAGAATGCACCGTCGCCGTCAAGAGCGTTGAAGATATCAACAACCTTGCCGTTTAAGTGGGCACCAACCGACACACCGCCACCCATATGTACAACGATAAGCCTCAGCTCATCATACTTCTTGCCGTTTTCCTTTGCATATCTCTTTGCAACAGCCTTCTGGTTGAGCGCATGGAATACGGACCTGCGGGGAAGTTCAGGAAGACCTGAGTATCTTGCAAGAGGCTGCATCTCATCAACAACCACGGGATCAACTATGAAAGAAGGCTTGCCAACCTCGTCACCGATCTCTCTTGCAAGTATTCCGCCTAAGTTTGATGCATGCTGTCCTGTCTTGCCGATCTTAAGATCTTCAAGCAGATCATCTGTTACAGGATATGTACCGCCGGTTATAGGCTTAAGCATTCCGCCTCTTCCTACGAAGGCATCAAAATCTGCAGGCTTGAGATCCTTTGAAGCAAGGAAATCAAGAATGATATTCTTTCTGAAATCCTTCTGCTCAAAAATAGAACCGTACTGTGTGATCTCTTCTGTGCTATGTCTTAAGGTCTCTTCAAATAAGAGCTTTTCATCCTCAAAAACACCGATCTTGGTGGATGTGGAACCGGGATTGATTACAAGTAACTTTGCCATCATTAGCCTCCTTTTTATTTATTAAGCTTTTCTGCAACAACAGCTGCAAGTGCGATGGAATTAACCTTTACCTCTACACTGTCGGAACGGGATGTAAGGATAACCGGAGCCTTTGTACCGGTTAAGATGTTACCGTTCTTGCAGGGTACCATATGCACGATGCTCTTGTATACAAGATTACCTGCATGGATATCAGGGAATACAAGAATATCAGCATCTCCGGCAACTCTTCTGTCAAGAGCTCCCTTTTCCTCTGCCGCCTCTTTGTAAAGAGCTATATCCATTGACAAAGGTCCGTCAACTATGCAACCCTCTATCTCACCGTTTATGTTCATCTCGGTAAGCTTTGCGGAATCTACGCATACAGGCATCTTCTCGTTTACTGTCTCAAGCGCTGCAAGGCAGGCAACCTTGGGCATCTCTACTCCGCAGGCATTTGCAACTTCTACAGTGTAGTCGATCATGCACTTTTTATCTTCTACAGTAGGATAGGGCATGAAAGCCACATCCGTAAGGAATAAGAGCCTGTCGAAGCCAGGAATCTCGAATACACAAACGTGAGAAAGAGGCTTGCCGGTACGAAGACCTACTTCTTTATTAAGCACGCTCTTAAGGAAAGTTCCTGTAGGAAGAAGTCCCTTCATATACATGTCAGCCTCGCCGTCATGCACAAGCTTTACAGCCTTAAGTGATGCCTCGGTAATATCCTTTTCATCGATTATGCGGTACTCTGACATATCCATGCCAAGCTCAGCACCGATCTGCTTTATAGCATCCTCGTCACCAACGAGTATCGCATCTGCGATCTTTCTTTCCTTAGCTACCTTTACTGCCTCCAGAACAGCCTTGTCCTGTGCTACTGCAACAGCAAGCTTCTTTGTGGCACATGCATTTACTCTTGAAAGTAAATCTTCAAAACTCTTGCTCATAATACTCCTTTCGTGCTGCGGCTATCCGCCGTCCTTTTTCTTAATTTTAACAGCATCGCTGCTGCATTTTACTTTATCTGATCCTTTACAACCTCTATTGCCTTTTCCAGCTGATTGTCAGTTTCAGACTTTTCATATTCTTCCCAGTCGAATTCTTCCTCAACATCCGGCTCTATGCCCACCCCGTGGATGTCATTGCCGTTCGGCGTATAATAGTGGCTCACCGTGATCTTCAGGGCTGATCCGTCTTCAAGTACGAATATCTGCTGCACTATACCTTTTCCAAAGGTAGTGGTTCCTACCAATATGCCTTTATTATAGTCCTTGATAGCACCGGCAAGTATCTCGGACGCACTGGCGCTGTTGCCGTTTACAAGTACAGCCATAGGTATCTGAAGTTCGTTGTTACCGCTTGAAGTATAGTCTTCCCTGTTCCCGTACCTGTCCATGGTATAAACAACAGTTCCCTTAGGCAGCATCATGCCTGCAATAGACACCGCCGCAGTAAGGGATCCGCCGGGATTGCTTCTGAGATCCAGCACGATGCCCTTTGCCCCCTTGCCCTTTACCTCAGCAAGAGCCTCTGCAAACTGGTCAGCAGTCACTGCCTCGAATCTTGCAATGGCAATGTATCCGATGTCATCATCCATCATTTCCCATTCTACGGTAGGAGTTTCCACCCTGTGACGTACAACATCAAATTCCATAAGCTCCCGTGCGCCTTCCTCGCCCCTGGCGATTGTTATGTGCACACTGGTTCCCTCGTCGCCGCGGATTCTTGCAACTACCGATTCCAGATCCTGGTCGTAGATATCCTCGCCTTCAACCTCCATGATATAGTCATTTTCTTTTATGCCGGCTTCTTCTGCACCGGACCCCGGGATAACGCCTGTAATCCTCGGATACATATACTTCTCATCAAGCATAAGATACGCTCCTATGCCGTAGTACACGCCGGTGGTATCTTCCTTCATTTTTATCCATTCCTCAGGCGTATAATATGTCGCATAGGGATCATCAAGGGCTTCCACCATTCCCCTGTAAAGTCCCTCGCTTAATGTATCATTGCTGACACTATCGATAAAGGACCTGTCGATATATCCTTCAATCTCATTCAGCTTTTCAATTGTCTCCTGGGAGTCTGTAGCAAATCCATCACTTGAAACCGTACTTTCTGAAGAAGGCGTAGGCGCCTCGCCTGCCCTTCTTACAAAAATGCTTATGCTCAAAGTAATGCATGCTATGAACAGAAAAATAACACTGGCTGTTAAAAAGCCAGTCCAAAATCCGCCATTTTTTTCTTTTTGCTGAAGCTCTGCTTCGTTCTGATTATCCATTGGAACTTTCCTGCTTACCCTAAATTGATTTCATAATTATGCTGTTAATAACAGCCGCAGTTATTATACATCTTTATGCGCAGATTTGCATCATAGATAATTCCAGGGGCTAACATACTCGCCGTTAAGCCTTACGCCGAAATGCAGATGGTTTCCGGTTGACCTTCCGGTGGTTCCCACTGCAGCAATCTTCTGTCCTCTTGTAACCTCTGCTCCTTTTGAAACATAAAGCGCAGAAGCATGCATGTAAATGGTAATAAGCCCTTCCCCATGGTCTATCATTATATAGTTACCCATGCTGGATGAATATCCTGCAGCCACTACTTTACCGTCACATGCCGCAAGTATGGGCGAACCTCCGGGAGCAGCCATATCAAGTCCATTATGGAACTTATTGACTCCCAGCGTCGGATGTACTCTCCAGCCATACTCTGAAGATATTCTTGTATATGAAGGAGCAGGCCAGGTAAATGCCCCGCCCGTATAATAAGTCTTTTTGTTTGCCTCCTCCATAGCCTGCTTTTCTGCGGCCACCTGGGCCTCAAGTGCCTTGATTATGGAGTTCTGCTCGGCAATCTCTGCATCATATTCCGCTATCGCAGCTTCGTTGGTAGCAATGTCTGAATTGAAAGCCGTGATCTGCTGCTCTTTTTCGTCTATCAGTACATTAAGATCATCCTGCTTTGCTTCAGCCGCAAGCTTAGTCTCCTCAAGTACTTCCTTTTCCTCCTCAAGCAGTTCCTTGCTAAGCTCCACATTTTTTATCACCAGCCTGTATTCATCCAGCATCTTTCTGTCATATGCAGAAAGGTCCTCAATGTATTCAGCTTTATTAAGCATATCGCCGAAGGAATCTGCACTGACAAGCATTTCTATGACAAAGCTGTCGCCGCGCTCATACATAAACTGTATGCGTTTTTTCATAGCTTCATACTGCTCATCCGCAACTTTCTCCGCGTCAGCAAGCTCTTCTTCGGCCTCGGCTATCTCCTGTTCCTTTGCCTCGCACTGGAAATTCAGGTCATCAATGCTCTCCTGAAGCTGCGTAACTTCAGCATCAAGCTGGGTAACATACGCAGACATCTCGTTCTTCTGGCTGCGAAGGTTATTCACCACCTTCTGTATATCAGACCTTCCGGCCGCAAGCTCTGCCTTCTGGCTTTCCAGATTGCTTATCTTGCTCTCTTTATCATTAATGCTCTGCTGCAGTTCGCTGACGGTACGGTCATCGTCTTCGCCTTTGTCCGCAAGCGAAGAAATGCCGGAACCCAAAACCATTCCGCCTATCAGAAATGAATATGCGATTATCCATAACAGTTTCTTTCGCAAACTACACCCTCAGATGCTTTCTAACAGTGAAGAAGCTTCCTATAAAACCTATGCCTATGCCCACCGCAAGGCAGACAGGGAAAAGATAAACAAACACCTGATCCACCGGCAGGAAATTAAGTACTGTTGAAATGCTCTGGAATCTCTCCACCATGTAAAGTATCACTCTGTCATAGAGAATATAAATGATACCCGAAGGGATCACTGCGCCGATGGCTCCTATAAGCATGCCCTCGATAACGAAAGGCGCCCTTACAAAGAAATCCGTCGCGCCCACATATTTCATTATAGCAATTTCTTCACTTCTTACAGATATACCTATCGTTACCGTATTCGAAATAAGGAAGATAGATACCAGAAGAAGTACAGCTATAATACCTACAGAAACATATGTAAGCAGGCTGTTGAAACCGCTCAGCATATTCGCAGTAATTTCAGAGCGGTTAACCCTGCGCACTCCGTCTATTCCCTCAAGGTAACTTACCAGTTCTCCTTGCCTTGACACATCATTGAGATAAATCTCATAGTTCTCGGAATCAGCCAACGGATTCTCCGTAAAGCCGTCGGCATACTCACCCAGGTATTCCCCTTTGAAGCTTTCCCAGGCCTCGTCAGCAGACACAAACACAGCCCTCGAAACGGCAGTGTGTCCCGTTATGAGATTACCGATTTCAGCTATCCTTTCGTCTGAAATCCCCTCGTCAAAGAACACGGTTACTGACACGCCTTCCTCAGCGGTCTTAACCATGTGCTGCACATTGTATATCAGTGAAAAGCCTATGCCGAAAAGAAACAGGCATGACGCTATGGTGGCTATGGACGCGAGCGTAAACCACTTATTCTTTATGGTGCTGGCCACACCCTGTTTTATTATGTAGAATAAAGTCCTAATCTTCATCTTCGTAGTTACCCTCTTCCCTGTCGCTTATCACAACGCCCTTCTTTATGGTAATTACCCTGTGGTGCATATCATTAACGGTCTTTTCGTTATGGGTAACAACTACCACCGTGGTGCCTTCCTTGTTGATCTGCTCAAGAAGATCCATGATCTCAATTGTATTCTTGGGATCCAGGTTTCCTGTAGGCTCATCCGCAAGAAGAATGGAGGGCTTGTTTACAAGAGCTCTTGCAAGAGCAACTCTCTGCTGTTCTCCGCCGGAAAGCTCGTCAGTCCTTGCACGGTACTTGCCCGCCAGACCAACCTTCCCCAGTATCTCCGGAACATTCTTCTTCATCTCCCTGGGGGACGCCTCAACTATCCTCTGCGCAAAAGCCACATTGTCATAAACATTGCGGTCCTTTAAAAGCCTGAAGTCCTGGAACACCACGCCCATGCTCCTGCGGAGCTTCGGCACTTTCCACCTGTTCATCCTATCAAGCTGGAAGCCATTAACGGTAACCGTTCCGCTGCTAGGCTTAAGTTCGCGCAAAAGAAGGCGTATCAGGGTAGATTTACCTGATCCGCTCTCACCTACTATGAATACGAACTCGCCTTTTTTAATTTTGATATTTACATCATTAAGAGCAGG